>JANQQY010000033.1 GCA_028284845.1 Spirochaetales bacterium | reverse complement strand
CTCGAACTCTCCAAGGAGAAGAGCGACGCCTAACCCAAGGGCGACGAACCCCACGAGTCGCCCCACCGCAGGGTTCTCCACCGTCCGGATCAGAAGCTCAAGGCCTGCCCCACCAAGGAGTCCTCCCACAAGGCCACCGAGCGCCCCCGCGACGCTTCTCCGGAGTGACATGCCGCGCAGCCCTTCAGATACGGCGACCACAGCCCCCACGACGCCCCAGGCGAGTACGCGACAGAGCGGCAGGAGAACGGACATCATCCGGGCGCGATCGGCTCCGGAAGCATTCGCAATCGCGATGAGCGTCACGCCCGCACCAACCGTAGCGAGTCCACCTGCAATAGCTCCGAGCACCGCTCCAAGCGCCCCGGTAAGAGCCGCCTTTCTTCGTTCGCTGATCGCGATGCCTTCGGCGGCGCCAAACGCGTAGCCGAGCCCCAACCCAATCAGAGCTCCCTGTGCGATTGATTGCGTAAGCAACCCAACAGATGCAACGAGGAGCAGCTCCTGCGCTCCCCAGATGGCGAGAGCCGCCAGAAGCCCAAGAACCAGATAGAGAATCCTTCGCATTGCAATCGTCATCTACTCCCTCCTGCTTGTCGCAGTGACACCTGAAGCGCCAGACTGCCGGTGCTACGTGCCGACTCAACCACAAGCGTCTCTGTCTCGTAGCCCGGAGCGCGAATCCTGAAGGTGTGCACTCGGCCGGAGATAAGCTCGCCGGCGACACTCAGCGGCAGGTAGCGATTGTCGCGCAGGACCTCAACCCGCGCGATCTGTGAGAGATCCTCCCCTCTCGCTGCGTCGGTGATGATCGCCTCAACCCGGAGCGGTCGCGCGGCCGCGTCAACCAGCGGGAGACGAACGACCTGCTCTCCGGGTCGCTCGCTCCATGAGAGAAGCGGGACCCACGAGGAGACCTGCCGGTCGCCAATCTCTGCCGTGACTCGATAGTCACCCGCCTCAAGGACAAGGGGCAGCGTGGTGAGAATCACCGAGGTGGGATCACCGGGTGCTCGCGCGAAGACCGGCGCAGTTCGCACGACCGTCCGCGCACGCCGAGACTCGCCCACACCATTGGGAAGAGCGCCTCCGATCCCGGTGCCGCGAGCGGCGACATCAGGCTCAACGCTGATCGCCACCGCTGTGCGTTCCACTTCTCCCGGGAATCCTTCTATCGTAAATCTTATCTGACCGTAGTCGGACGGCGCGATCACCCGCCTATGAAGACCCGTAATGGCCGACCATCCCGCAAGTGACGCAGCAAACAGAGTGACAAGAACGATTGCCGCGACTCGAAACGCTCGTCTGGAACCATGCACGCGTACTAGCGGCGACAACTCGGTTCCACCAACAATGGCAGCAAGCCGTTCCTTCACTCCGGCAATCTCGAACCGGGACAAGTAACGCTCGAGTCGAGAAATGAACTGCTCCGGCGCGATCTTGCGCCGCTTTGGGTTTGGACGCATAACGCTGCGAATGATCGACACCAGTTCTCGCGGCGCTGAAGGGTTCACCTTTCGTGGTTTTTTGTAGCGCCCGGATTCGATCGTACGAATCAGCTCCGGGCTGAACCGACCCGGAAACGGCTTGCGACCGGTGAGCAACTCGTAGAGCATGACGCCAAGCGAGTAAAAATCGGCACGGCCGTCTACCGTCCTGGAATCCGCAAACTGTTCGGGCGCCATGTAGGAGGGCGTTCCAAGCGTCATTCCCTCGGAGGTCAGATCCGAGTCGTTCTCCCGGCTCGTCGCAATACCAAAGTCCACGAGCTTGACATCGCCCTCTTTGGAGACAAGCACATTCGCCGGCTTGATGTCGCGATGAACCACGTTCTTCGAGTGAGCAT
This sequence comes from Spirochaetales bacterium, assembly GCA_028284845.1. Classification (GTDB taxonomy): domain Bacteria; phylum Spirochaetota; class Spirochaetia; order DSM-27196; family SLST01; genus SLST01. The sequence goes on along the minus strand of JANQQY010000033.1, from coordinate 3,214 downwards.
AGACGAGCGCTCGGGCGGTGCAGAGAACGATCCACGCCGAGGTTGCGCCGTCCAGGTAGCGCTCCCGCTGGAGGAGATCCTGGACCGAGCACCCGTCCACGTACTCCATAACGATGTAGTGGTTCGAGGCCTTCCGAAAGTGATCGTAGACGTCGACCACATAGTCGCTCCGGAAGTCCATGAGGATGCTCGCCTCGCGGCGGAATCGCTCTGCGTATGAGGCCTCTCCACGGAGCGTGAGCTTCTTGATGATGACCTGACGGTCGAGCGTGGGATGAACCCCGCGGTAGACGCGTCCCATTCCGCCGGAGGCGACGAGCTCCTCAAGCTTGTACTTGTCGATCGAATCGGGTATTCGCGCCATGCCTACTCCGCCACGTCCGTCACATCGATGATCGAGCGCTCGGGATCGAACTCATCCACACTCCGGAACGCCGCGACCACCCATCGATCGGGCGTGTTGATCTGAACGTACCGGCCCTCCTGCCTGAGCGCGTAGCGATCGCGCACCGGACGGTGCCCACCAAAGAGAATCGTCTCCGGATCCCTTGGGAAGACCGATGCGAGGGTCCGCGATACGCTCTCCTCTCCAGCCCCTCCGTTGTCTGTCCAGGTCAGCCCCTCAATCACACCGTCCTCCAGGTAGGCATCTACAATCTCGCGCTGCGTGAAGCCACGCGCGGGTTCAGCATGCGTTACCATAAACCGGTCGCCGGCGGCCGCAAGAGGCAACGCCTTCTCCCATCTGTAGATCAGGGTAAAGAGCTCCTCTCCGGCTCTGCTGAGAACCCACTCTCTCACCATCTCTCCCTCATACGCGAATTTCCGGAAGGGGAAGTTCCCTTCGCCGCGCTCGTTCGCCACGTTCTCGTGATTCCCCTTCAGAAAATGGAACCCAACGGGGTAGCGCTCCTGAAGCCGTGCGACCTCGCAGAGCGTCGCAAGACTCTCGGCCATTTCTTCATCCATGGCTGGGGAGTCCACATATCCTTCAACGAACTCGCGGTAGGCACGCTGCCATCGCTCGCGAGCGCGGCCCTCCGCATGGAACACATCCCCTACACAGACAACGCAGGCGCGGCCCATCGCGAGATCCTCCTCGACCGTCCCACACCCCAGCGGGAGTCGTGCCTTCAACACGGCTCGGAGAAACCCGAGCCGCGCATGAAGATCCGGGACGATCACCACGTACCAGCTCGTGGGCAGGTAGACCAGCCCACCCGGACGCCCAACCGCGTTCGGCGGTCGCTGCACCCTGGTCGCATGATCGAGCACACCAAGGGCGCCGCGGAGCCTCTCATGGATCTCCGGGCACCCTGGAGCGCCTGCGGCGTACAAGCCTACGCCTCCCCGTCAACAAGCGTCTTGTTCACCTCAACAAAGTCTTCGGCAAGCATCATCGTCACCTGGCCCAGCAGCTCCTCCTCGGCTTCAGGGGCAAGCTCTTCTTTTGCCACCGCAATGGCGTAGACCGGACTGCTCTTCTTGATCGGACCGATCTCGAACTCGACCGCCAGGTCCTTCCTGACATCGAGCGCGAGGACCGATGCCTCCCGCGTGACGGCGTCCGGAACATCGCGGCGAAGCCCAATGCTCGTATACTCGACCGTTCGGCCGGCATCACTCTCCGGTCCGATGGTGAGGAGCGAGCCCGAGTAGGTCATGACCAGGGCTCCACGAGCATCCTCCAGCTCGAGAACATCGGTCTCTTCCATTTCGTTTGCCTTTGTCTGCTCATGAAAGGAGGCTTGCTTCTCAAGCCACCCCTGCGCGAGAGCCTCCAGAGCCTCGTCGGTCTCAGGCAGGCCGGCACTCTTCACAAGCCCAGACAGATGATCGCGAACCTGGTCCGCAACCGCGCTATAATTCTCTCCCATACCAAACTCCTTAATCCTGATTGATGCAGCTGCGACCCTGAGGATAACCCACTTTCCAGAAACAACCATTTTTTCCGCATTTTTCTGAAAGACGAGCTATACTCACGATTATGAACGACATCCCTGACGGGGTACGAGAGCATCTTTCAAGTCTCGCAAGCGATGAAGGACGTGCCTCAGACAGCGAGTTCCTGGCGGAGCTCGAGGCAAACTGGCAGCAGAAGGCAGAGCTGTTTCGGGAACAGGCTCAGTCGGTTCGGCTTGATATGGTCGATTCGCTCCCGGCTGACGATCCGCGAGGGGCGCTCATCCTGACCTACTCGGGATCGCTTCTGAGCATTGGGCCGGACACCGATCGAACACTCGGGCGCTGGCTTGAGTACGCCTCCATCAAGCTCCGAACTGACGTCCCGGACGTGGTCACGGATAGGGGCATTTCGATCGCGGGCGGAGTCCGTCTTGGTGCGCCTATTCAGATTGCGGGTTCCCAGATCTCCAGGACGAGCAAGGTGTTCTCCATCGCGGCCTGTCCGGGAGACCTGGACGAGGACGCGCAGGAGAAGCGAATCAGGGAGAGCGCGATCTTTATCACCAACGGATTCATGGTGTTCAATCGGAGTGTCCATGCTGACCCGGAGAGCATCCCGGACCAGTTCACGATGAAGTCGATGACGCGCTACCTCGCAAAGAAGCACAACCTCACAGGCCAGCAGGCCCGCACGCTGATTGACGACTTCATCACCCTGGTGGAGACGGGGATGCTCCTTGGGGACACGGTGTCACTCGGACGACTGGGCCGGGTCTCTATCAAGATGCGAGAGCCTCAGAAGGCTCGCGTGGTGAAGCATCCAGGAACCGGCGAGGAGATGGTGGTAGAGGCCAAACCGGCGCGAGGTGTGCCCAAGATCTCCTTCAGCGCCTACATCAAGGAGCGGGCGGAGGAGATGAAGAGCCGATCCTCGTAGGGCGTGGAAGGGAACACGCAACGGCGCATCCCGCGGCGGTGAGCAGTGCGGTCGTCCCAAAGAGCGCGCCGTATCCAACCGATGAAACGAGCAATCCGCCAAGGACCGGCGCGAGGATCGCGGGAACGTGGCCCACGCCCATCAGCCCCGCGTAGCGTGGCCGGTCGACTTCGGGCACGACGTCGAGCATGTAGTTGATAAAGGGAGGCCATCCCTCGAGTGTGAAGCCGAGGACGAAGAAAAGTCCGGCGAAGATGGCCACGGGCGCCTGAGTAGGCGGAAGGAAGGTCAGGAACAACCCAGCCAGCGCAGGGATGACCGAGATCAGAGTGACCCCTTGGACTGCTCGTTGATGTCCGAATCGGTCACCGA
>JANQQY010000019.1 GCA_028284845.1 Spirochaetales bacterium | reverse complement strand
CGGGCCAATACCACGCCATACCACATCTCCGCATGCTCCCAGACAAACTCAGCTCGGCGAACATGCAGAAGTGAGTCGGAGAGTTCGCCCGACCGGGAGTGTTTTAGTGCGATATCGAGGTGGGTTCGACCGGCAATCACCGTTGATCTGCCCCGGCGGACACAGAGTATTCCAAGGGCCCAGTATCGACGCGCGAGAGCGTCGTTGCGCTCGCTGGCCCATGCAATCTTCGCAAGCACGTTGGCACTAAACGAGAGGATGTCAAAAGCTCTGCTATCAGTCCGCCCTGATGTCTCAATCAGGTCGCGTGCCTTCCAAGCAAGCCGGAGGCGTTCGCTCGTGTCGACCTCTTCAGGTGGAAGAAATGCGCGTGACGATAGATAGTCCGCCTGAAGGACGGCGCTTTGTGCCTGTGCGGCAAGCTCCAGACCACGCTGATAGAGGCGATCTTGCTCCTCAAGCGACCTACCAATAGTCTCCGACGGTAGACTCAAGATCGCGAGCATCGCCTCTGACTCCGCCTCGAGACTCCCTTCCTCGCGAGCTCGTCTGAGGAGATCATGGGCGTAGTCGGGCAGGTCATCGGTGTAGGACGAGATCTCGATGAGCCGAGCTTCGAGAATCAGGGCATCGACGCCGGTCGCGTCTTCAATAGCTCGCCGTAGTTCCTCGATTCGAGCGGCGTGACGTCTGTCCGGACCCAGCTCTGGAACACCGATCGCAGACGGATCGAGAATCGAATCCACTTCGTCGTCTGTCAGTGCATCTGTGTCGAGCCTAATCAGCGCCCGGTCGTCGACCGCCATCAGACCATCATACGCAGCTGCGCCGGATGAGTCAGCGTCCTCCGAACTCTCGGACCGTCTCGGTCATGGTGATCCATCCGTCCGGAGGAACGTAGTCGGCGATCTGGTTGCCCGACCCCCAAGCGATTCCAGGTCGATTACCCACCCTGTGCATTACCGACCTCACGTACTCTCGTATGCCGGTCTCGTCTTCGGTGCAGAGAACGTTCATATCGATACCACCAAAGTTGCCGATCTGTTCCCCGTAGCGATCGACCCAGGCATCGAATGGTGCGATCTCATCTTCGTTGCTATGCTTGGCATCGATCCCAAGCGCGATCAGGTCGTCCATAACGTTCCAAATAGCACCACACGAGTGGAGGAGAAAGGGGACGCCTTCAGACTTGATGCGATCAATCACCCGGCGATACCAGGGAAAGACGTGATCTCGAAGGACCTCAGGTCGCTCGAGAAGTGAACTCTTGAACCCCAGATCGTCGCCAAAACGGCAGATACAGTAGGTGTCGCCAAACTCATCAAGGAACCGTTCCCAGATCTTGAGCATCAGGCTCCCGGCCTGTTCCCACAGACCCGCGTAGACCTGCGGCTGATCAATGGACAGGTAGGCGAGATCGGTCAGCGGCACAAAGTCCTGGACGAGTTCAAAGAGTCCGTTCCCGACTCCGCCGACAGCCTTCATCCCGGGAGGAAGTGCTTCGGTCATGGCGCGGTAATCTTCAGAGAACCGTTCAAAGAATCGATCAACGGCCTCATCCCAGGGGTAGGTATCAAGATCCCGGCCGTCGCGGATGATGGAACTCGCGCGACCCATGAGTCCTTCACCGCCTTGAACAACCTGTGTGATGCACCCTTCGAATGGATAGACATCGTACCCCAGACTGACGAGCAGTTCCGCAGACCGGCGGAACCCTTCGACTCGATCCTGGTAGGTACCCTCGCCCAACCCCAGGAGATCAATATCCAGGACGGCGGACATCACCTCTCGGCTGACGGCGTGCTCGTAGAGCACGGGCCTTTTGGTTTGGCGATTGCGAGCCGCATCAACGGCAATGCGATAGTCTGGCGAGACACCCATGTATCAAGGGTATCGCGCTTGACGGCGGTGAGTTCGCTTAGAAGGCTCGGGTTTTGGTACAATCGTACCCCTCCGCGGCTGAATCGTTGAGTTGAGCGCGGGACCATGGTAGTTTGCCCCATGTCGATCATGAACTCGTTGGAGGGATTGGTCCTCGAGGAAGAGGGAACGGACGAGAATCACCCGGTCAAGGTGTTCACCCGTTCCGTAGAAGCCGCAATCGACGTCCGTCTCCACTATCACAAATCGGTAGAGATCAACCACTTTGACGGGGCAATCGGTGAGCTTCGCCTTGGGCGTCGGACCTATGAGATTAAAAGCCTCTCAGCCATCGTGGTACCGCCGGATCTCATTCACTCCTACAAGCTTCCAGCCCAGACCGGCACGATCGAAGTGACTCATATTTCGGTTCGTCACCTTCATCAATGGATCACGGAGCAGGCAATCCAAGGCTTCTTTGCCTCCGTGCCTGAGACGCGTCTCGTCTGGCGCAGAGACTCGAATGGAGCCGACGGACCAGGACGGATCGCAGACGGAGCCACCCCAATGAGCGCCCTCGCCCATCTGTTCACGGTCATGGAGCTCCTGGGAAGCGGCGCCAGCACGATGACGGTGCCCCAGCACCACAGCTGGTTAAGAGAGGTCATTGACCGAACGGAGAAGGAGTTTGCCGAGCCGATCGACCTGGAATCGATCGCGTCAACGGCGCACCTCACTCGGTCGGCATTCGCGCGGGCATTCCGGCGGGAGACGGGGCAGTCGTACCACTCCTACCTTCTTCAGGTCCGACTCGAGCACGCAAAGCACATGCTCTCCGAAGGGAAGACGGTGACGGAAGTCGCCGCAGAGAGTGGGTTTGCTGACGCGTCGCATTTTGTTCGACGATTCCGCGGAGCGTTCGGGGTCACGCCTCGAAGGTTTCAGCAAGAACTCACCACAAAGCGGACATCAAGAGAAGCACCATGATCATTCGAAGGAGTGCGGGATCACTTCGGTAGCCGGGTCAACTGACTTCTCCCGGGCGATCGCGAACATCTCATCCCAGCACTCTACGACACTCGGGGCCGGACCGACGTAGGAGGCCAGGTAGTCCCTGAGCAGGGGGAGGTTCTTTGACGGAACGCTTGGATAGAGGTGGTGTTCAACGTGATCATCGAGCCCCCACAGAAGCAGGTTCACGACTCGGCCCACCCGAACCGAGCGAGTGTTCAGCCGGTGGTCGTTGACGTTGTACGGCCGACCGATGTGCTCGGTCCTGTGCCAGATGTTCTCAAACGCTGATCCAACATGCCAGGCAATGGTAACGATTAAAATGAGCTGCCAAAGGCCTGTCACTATCGCCACTCCCATCACCGCAAGCTGAATGAGGAGAATGGCCGCAGACTCTTGGCGAATGACTCGAAGGTCGGCCTCATCACAATGCGCACTCATCATTTCGTCCTTTCGCCCGGCAGCCCGCGAGATCTGCACCGCAACCGACTTGAGAACACCCCAGACAGCACCAACGAGGAGGACGCGCAGAAGTAGGCCTATCACCATCCTGCGCATCCACTTCGTTGTGATGACGTTCGGCCAGACAGTCTCCGGATCCATTCCATGGATCATGGTGTAGCGATGGTGAAGTCGATGCGAGATTTTTGCGTAGCGCGGGCTGTTCCACATGAGGAGCTGCACGAGGAAGAAGGTCGCACTTGTGAGTCGAGTGTTGCGGCGCCCAAACACCGTTCCATGCTGAAGCTCATGTCCGGGTGCGACCATAAACCCAAAGAGAAAGTAGTAGAGGTAGAGAAGCACCAGGGCAATCAGCCAACTCGAGCTCATCACCATCCATGCGAGCGCTGCGACGCCCGCGAGAGTGGCGAAGTAGAGCACGATCCGAAGGAGCCCGTTGAGTGTGCTGCGATGAGAGATCTCCCGAAGAAAGCTCATCTCCATTTCGGGACGAACCCATCGTTGCTGGCTGTAGTCCCACTCGGACGCGGCGAGAGCGTCTCGATTCACGAATCGATGTTGCATAGAACACTCTCTCGCGTGTGATCGAAAAGCGATAGAACACGTGAACCCAGTATTTGGATGGGTCGGCTCTTCCATTCGGAGCTCCGCTGATGCTATCGACTCCACGGCTGATCGACCACAATGGAGGAGTGAAACCAACTCAACCGTTTGCCGATCTGAGGACAGATATCAACATAATGGCGCTCGACGGGCTCGTCGCATTCTGGGATTTTGCCACAGAGTCATTCACGTGCCGTGTGACCGGACTCGAACTAAGCGCGCCGACAAAGCCGCCGGCGATCATCGACGCGCCGGGTGCACCCCTTGGCAGCCACGCTATACGGCTGGAAGCGGGCCAGTACCTCCGCCTCCCACGCGAACAGTGCACCCACATCGACTTCCATGGCGATCGATCTGCGTTCACGCTGGTGTCGTGGATCAACCGCGGCACCTCAGAATCCGGAGAGTGTGAGTTCATCGCCGGCATGTGGAACGAGACTCGGATGAAGCGACAATACGGTCTCTTTCTGAACAACCGCATCTGGGGCGGTGAAGACAAAATCTGCGCACATGTCTCGGCAACGGGAGGAGTTTCGACCGGATTCCGATGCTGTTTCGACGCCGCGATGGGAGCCGGCAAAATCGAGGGCGGGCGCTGGACGACGGTAGCGATGTCGTTTGGCGGAGGCGAGGCGCGCGCGTGGCAGAACGGCCGGCTTGACGGACTCTCAGAGGTCAATCCGTATCGTCTTGCCGCCCCAATCTTTGACGGAGGACCAGTGGGATCAGAGTTCACGGTTGGATCTGTCCATCACCATGGATCAATGGGAAACCAGTTCGTGGGTGAGATCGCCGGAATCGCCATCTTCGCCCGCGAACTCACCCCAGCTGAACACCTCGTGCTCGCGTCTCCGTGATCGCAATGCTCACTCCGCGGAGCAAAAGTGACGGATTGCAGCGGCGACACGTCGGCCGACCTCCCGATAGGCGTCTACGTCTGCGGGCTTCCCGGCGATCTCCTGGTAGCTTGTCTCAAGCGTGACTGCTGCTATCCCGTACGTCTTCTCGAAGTACTCGTCTGCCACGCTCCCTGGATGCATCTGAAGCTCTTCGGCGAGCGCGAAGTAGTGGTTGCCGCGGCGGATAAATCGTTCGTGACAGCGATCACCAAGAGTTCCCCGGCAGAGTTCCATAAACTGAAGAGCCGAAGGGTTGGGCTCTTCGCTCGAGTAGAGGAAGAACACATCGGGATCGGTGAGTCGAGGGGCGTGCAGATCGAGGTAGAGACGCGGCCTGCAACGCTTGCTCCATCGCTCAGCGTCGGCTCGGCACGCGACAACTTCGTGTGAGGTACCGGCGCGATACCATGCTCGGTTGATGTCAAAAGGCCAGTGCGCCTTCCCGTAACGACCGGTTGCGACACCGTCCAGATCGACAAAGGGAACCACCCAGATCATTGGATCGCCCGGCTGTCGCGGGGACATGGCCTCGATGATTCCTTCAAGCACCCACGACCCCGGCACCTCGCCGCTATGCTGGCGTGCCGTGATGTAGACCCCCGGAGTCGACGCATCGATCTCTCCGACGTAATTCGCGTACCGGCGAAGAGTCCGACCCAGAGAGGTCACGCCAATCTGACTCACTTCAAACGATGTCCTCTCCGCCCAGTGAGCAATCATCTGCTCTCCGTATGGAAAACAGAGGGCTACTCTGCCGTGATGGCGCGGACGCGGAATCTCCCAGTGAAGAACAACCCGACCATCGGCGTGCAGGCGTTCCACGGCTCTCGCCGCCCGCTGCCACGGCGCATCATCGATCTGAAACACTGGATAGACGTTGCCGGGGACATAGTCGAGCGTGCTGTCGACGTAGTGGAGCTCGCACCCGATGGTCTGTGGACCAGGGTCGCACTCGAAGGAGACATCGAACCAGAGCCGCTCCGGTCCGCCCTTGGGATGGGCAGCGATTCGGAGTACCTGATCGTCACTTCCACAATCGATGAAGTTTGACTCTTGCGTTGCCAGGAGCTTCACGGGCGCCTCCGCAACCACTATTGAGGAACCACGTGGCGATGCGATAGAAGGTTCGGCTCCTGATGTGGGACGATCGGTGATCTGGTCGACGATTGTCCTAGGACAGCCGTCTCTGTGCGGACGTACCCGCATCCCGTAGGCTTGAGGCATGAGCACTCCAAACATCGTGGTCGTCCTCGTTGATGACATGGGCTTCTCAGACATCGGCCCCTACGGCGGCGAGATCCAAACCCCGACGCTCGACCGGCTCGCGGAGAACGGTGTGCGGTTCACCCAGTTCTACAACTGTGCAAGATGTTGCCCCACACGCGCGTCGCTGCTCACCGGCCTCTACCCCCATCAGGCAGGGATTGGGCACATGACCAGTGAGAACGAACCGACTTCAGCCCGGAACCTGGCAATCGACGATGAGGCGTATCAGGGGTGGCTCAACAATCGGTGCGCCACGATACCGGAGATTCTCCGCGCGAACGGCTACTCAACCTACATGAGCGGCAAATGGCATGTGGGAACGGCTCCGGAGCATTGGCCGCTCGAACGAGGATTTGATCGCTACTATGGCGTGATTCGCGGTGCCTGCAACTACTGGAAACCCCAGCACGACCGTCTCCTCCTTGACGATCGGACCCACATCTCGACCGGGGAGGGCTACTACACGACTGACGCCTTCAGCGATAGCGCCGTCCGTTTCATAGACGAACACGAGAGCGACAATCCCTTCTTCCTCTACCTCGCTTACAATGCGCCACATTGGCCGCTCCACGCTTGGCCGGAAGACATTGCCCGATACCGCGGACACTACAAAGAAGGGTGGGATGAACTTCGGGAGGAGCGGTTCGCGCGTCAGCGATCGATCGGGCTCTACGACTCACGGGCGAGGCTCTCGCCCCGCGATCCTGAGGCACCAGCGTGGGACACAGTCACCGACCAGGACGAGTGGGATCTTCGGATGGCTGTCTATGCGGCGATGGTTGATCGTGTGGATCAGGGCTTAGGACGAGTCGTTGAGTCGCTCGAGCGAAACGGCCAGTTCGAGAACACCTTGATCATGTTCATGAGTGACAATGGCGCCTGTGCCGAGTCGTTCGACACCGCCCCCGGCGTTCCCCCCGGACCGGAAGAGTCATCGACCGGCGTCTGGCTCCCCTGGGCCAACGCCAGCAACACGCCACTTCGACTCTTCAAGCACTTTGCCCACGAGGGCGGCATCGCCACTCCGATGGTCGCGCACTGGCCTGCCGGAATCACTTCTCCCCGGATCGAACACCGGTATGCCGCGCACGTGAAAGACATCATGGCAACCTGCCTCGACCTCTCCGGTGTCGCCTATCCGGAAGAGATCGACGGACGCGCTATTCTGCCGACGGAGAGCAAGAGCTTCGCACCAGTTCTCGCGAGCGACCAGGGACAGAACCCAGACCAGATCTTCTGGGAACACGAGGGGAACCGCGCTGTTCGGGATCACGAATGGAAACTCGTCTCCTACTACTCAGAGGCGCATGGATTCGGCGATGGACCGGGTCCGGGCGTCGGGTGCCGGCAGGGTGAGTGGGAGCTCTACAACATCGACGAGGACCCATCGGAGCTAAACAACCTCATCAAGATCGAAGGCGCGCGAGCAAGCGAGATGATGGCCGAGTACGAGCGATATGCAGAACGGACCGGAGTACTCGATTGGGAGGAAGTTCAGCGAACGCTGGGACGGTGTGAGTAGCGCTCGCTACGGATAGACCTCATCTCGCGCACCTTGGTACCAGGGCGCAATCGCATCAAGCCGGGTGTAACGAACCTTGTTGGCCCACTCGGGCTCGGTCAGAAGCGCTCGACCCACCGCGACAAGGTCAAACTCCCCTGCCGCCAGCCTACTACGAAGCGCATCGACGCCATCTGGACCACTTCCGGCAAAGGCGGCAGGCTCCAGGCCGATGCTCCCTACCACCATTGAAGGCAGACCGCTTACTCGCCGCGCCCACCCGGCATAGGAGAGCTCAGAGCCCTCGAACACGGGCTCCCAGTAGCGCCGGACGCTCGCGTGCAAGAGATCGACGCCGGCATCCCTGAGCGGCAGGACGAGCGCCTTCAGTTCTTCCGGCGAATGAATGTAACTGTCGTCATAGCCTCCAACGCGCCAGGTGCTGAAGCGGAAGAGAATGGGAAAGTCCGGACCGACGGTTTCCCGCGTCGCACGAACAACCTCGTGGACGAACTCGCGGCGACTGGATCGCAGGTAGCTGTCGAGGAGATAGCCGTGGGCGCCGTGCAGCTCGAGCCCGTCGAATCCCGATTCCACAGCAAGCCCGGCGGCACAGCGGTAGCGTTCCAGAAGATCGAGCTCGTCGGCGCGAGTCGCAACACGAACGACCTCCTCTCCGCCTTCCATGACGGAAAAGGCCGCGATGTCCGGCCGTGATTCCGGTCCGCAGTGCCAGACCTGCACGACGCTCGCACACCCCTCCGCGTGGATCGCATGGTTCACCGCGCGCCATGCCTCAACGGTATCCGGACGCAGATAGGGTACATCACCGTACGCATTCGCCAACGGGTGATCGATGAGTGTTCCTTCAGTGATGATCAGCCCAAGGCCTCCGGCGGCACGGCGGCGGTAGTACTCGGCCATGAGCGAAGTGGGCACACCGTTCTCTGCGCGCCCGCGGGTCATGGGCGCCATGACGAGTCGGTTTCGCAACTGGAGCCGCCCAAGCGAGAACGGTTCGAAGAGCGGATACATCACAGCCGCCGAAGATGGAGCGCCGGATTCACCTTTGGATTCTCCGGA
>JANQQY010000011.1 GCA_028284845.1 Spirochaetales bacterium | reverse complement strand
CCGGTGAGACGGTCCTCTTGATCGTTGCGGAGCCGGTCGGCCCGGTGAGCCGTCGTTCGATCTCGGCCGGTTCCATATCGACGATGGTTGTGAGCTCGAGGGCGGTTTGGGCAGGATCCTCCACCTCAGGGCGCCAGGCCCAGATCGTCTCAAGGTCGGTCTGAATGGCGAGGATCCGGCCGTACCGATCGAGGATTGGACCGCGTTCGCTCGCGGTGGTCTGCTGGCCCACCGATTCACCGCCGGCACCAAGCATGATGGTTCCGTAGCGAACGAGAATCAGAACAAGAGCAATCGCGATGACGACAAAGACAGTGTAGAATCGGCCACGAGCGGGTTGTGGAGCCTGTTGAGAGTCAGTGTCGTGCAGCACAGGCGTCAGTCTTGCACGGACTATAACAACCGCCCCTCGACTTGTCGATATGCATAGTAGAATGCGCGGAATCATCGAGGATCAATCTGTACTCACCCGCTCACGATCCCGAAGCGGAGCCACGGCAAAGAGATTTGAAGTGGGTGCCGATGTGAGATCGGCAGCTGCGGCGCCTTCGCGGGAGCCGCGCCTCCCAAAGGCGCCGGGCCGTACAACTGTGCTGCGGTTGCCGCAGCAAAAGAGCCGACGGCGAAGGCTCCTTGAGGCTCCGCGCCAGACAATCAGCACGGGATGGCGACGCGCATCTCAGCGGGTTCGTCGCGCCGGTGGTGCTCGCATCAGGGTGAGCCCTATGACGCTACCCGCCCTGATATCGGTGCCGGTGGCGATCATTGTTGCCGCACTCCTTTTTGCGCCGCTCGACTTTTTCTCGTTCTACGCCTATCAGAATGGATTTGCGCTCCCCAGTCACTCCGCCTCAGATGTCGCGATCGCCTCGTCACCGGTGGCCGAGGTGACGAACGGTCAGCCATTGAGTCTTGATCCGCGCGACTTCCAGAAACTCAATCCCGTGGAACATGTGATTCGCATTGGTGACACCATATCCGGGATTGCTGTCCGGTACGGTCTCCTGCAGGGCACCATTCTGTCGGCAAACGCCGTGGACAACGTCCGCCGGCTCCTACCCGGAACCGTTCTCTCTATCCCGGACCGTGACGGCCAGTTCCACGTCGTCCAACCCGGCGACTCGGTCTCGTCCATCGCCTCGGTCTACGGCGTTCCTATGGCACCCATCCTTGACGCAAACGCCCTTCGCACGAGCGTCCTCTCCGTAGGCGAGACACTCTTCGTGCCCGGCGCGGAGATGGACACCGACCAGTACCTGCTGGCGATTGGCGAACTCTTTGACTGGCCGGTTCGAAGCTTCCGGTTTACGTCCGGCTACGGAATGCGATCCGATCCGATCACGGGACAGTGGCGGATGCACTCCGCGATCGATCTTGCCAACGCCGTGGGGACTCCGATTTACGCGGCTCGACCGGGGCGCGTGGATTGGGTCGATCCAAACACGACAACGTACGGAAACGTCGTGATCATCGACCACGGAGATGGGTTCCGAACCCTCTACTCACACCTCCAGTCGTACAACGTGAGAGTCGGTCAGTTGGTCGGGACGTCAACCCCAATCGGGCGGATGGGAAACACAGGACGAAGCACCGGGCCGCATCTCCACTTCGCCGTGATACGGGATGGGCGAGCGGTCGACCCGATGCTCTACCTCCCGCCGCGTAACCGGTAGCCGCGGCTACTTCCCGTGGCAGTACTTGTACTTCTTGCCGCTACCACAGGGACAGGGATCGTTTCGGCCGACCTTGGGCAGGGAGCGTTGAACCTGCTGCTGTTGGGGTTGAGAGGCCGCGGAGGGCGCCGGTCTGCTTGGGCGTTGGCCACTCGCCGGCCTTGAGAGACCTCCAAATGCCGAGACGTTTGAGTGCTGCTCCGAACCGCGAGCCGCGGTCGGCTGCTGGAGTCGCGCTTTGAAGCCTTCGGCCTTTACCGCGAGGAGCTTCCGCGCAACAGAGGTCCGAATCGTCAACAAGAGCTCATCAAAGATCTCAAAGCCTTCAAGCTTGTACTCGAGAAGGGGGTTCTTCTGGGCGTACGATCGCAGGTAGACCGCTTCTCGGAGCGCTTCAAGGTTCTCAAGGTGGTCTTGCCAGCGTGCGTCGATGTTTCGCAGATACTCGTATCGGATGGCAAGATTGAGCTGCGGAGCACCAATGATGCCTTCCTTCTCAACGACATCGGCACGCATCTCATCCACGAGCACCTTCTCAATCTCAGATCCCGTCTTGCCGGTCAGCTCCGATGGATCAACCGACGGCGTGTAGAAGAGCGTGTCACGGAGGAAGTCAAAAAACTCAGCGATGCGCGCCGGCGTGGCGTCCGATCCCTCTGCGACCTCGTCAAGAGAGTCACCCATCAGCTCACCGGCGGTCGTGAGCACTCGCTCTTTGAGTGCGTCATCACTGAGAATCGCATCACGCTGGTCGTAGATGTACTTTCGTTGTTCATTGAGAACGTCGTCGTACTCGAGGAGATGCTTGCGAATGTCGAAGTTTCGCTCTTCCACTCGAGTCTGTGCGCGCTCGATGCTGCGATTGATGATGGGGTGATTGAGAGGCTCTCCCTCGGGAAGGCCGCGTGTCATGATCGCCTTGAGGTTCGCGCCTCCCTTACCAAAGAGACGCATCAGGTCGTCGTCCATGGAGAGGAAGAATCGGCTCTCGCCGGGATCGCCCTGCCTACCGGAGCGTCCGCGAAGCTGATTATCGATCCGACGCGACTCGTGCCGTTCCGTCCCAAGGACGTAGAGGCCGCCGAGCGATTGGATCTCTTCGTAGTCGGATCGCCACGCCTCTCGCTCCGCCTCGTAGGCGGCGAGGAATTCATCTTGAGTCGCCTCGGTCCCCACCTGTCTTCGCGCACGGAACTCCGGGTTACCGCCCAATTTGATGTCGGTACCGCGGCCCGCCATGTTTGTGGCAATCGTAACGCTACCCTTCGCGCCGGCTTCGGCAATGATCAGTGCCTCGCGCGCGTGGTTCTTGGCGTTGAGGATCTCGTGACGTACCCCTCGTTTCTTCAAGACGGCCGAGATGAGCTCTGATCGCTCGATTGAGACGGTTCCCACGAGAACCGGCTGTCCCTTCTCGTGAAGCCGCTCGATCTCGTCTGCGATCGCCTCGTACTTCTGGCGCGCATCAACGTAGATGACGTCGTCCTGGTCCATTCGTGCGACCGGGCGGTTGGTTGGGATAACGACGACATCGAGACCGTAGATCTTGCCGAACTCCTTCGCCTCCGTCTCGGCCGTTCCCGTCATGCCGGCGATCTTGCTGTACATGCGGAAGAAGTTCTGAAAGGTGATCGTGGCGAGCGTTCGATTGCGTTCGGCGATCCGAATGCCCTCCTTTGCCTCGATCGCCTGGTGCAGACCGTCGGAATAGCGCCTGCCGTGCAGGATGCGGCCGGTGAACTCATCTACGATCTCAACCTTTCCTTCCGCGACGACGTATTGCTGATCTTTATGAAAGAGCTTGTGCGCCCGCACAGCCTGCGTCGCCAGATGGATGTTCTCAAAGTTCTCGTTCTCGAAGAGGCTCCCGGTGATCGTCCGACTGCGCTGAAGGAGCTCCTCCAGGTGACGGAGGCCTTCTTCGGTGAAAGAGACCTTCTTTCCCTTTTCATCCGCCTTGTAATCCCCCTCCGGCTCTTCCGGATAGTCACCCGTCTCAGGATCCTTGGCGCACTCGATCAACTGCCCGACGACCTTGTTCACGCCCGCATACTTCCGCGTGTCGTCCTCAGCCGGCCCGGAGATGATCAGTGGTGTTCGGGCCTCATCCACCAGAATCGAGTCGATCTCGTCCACGATGCAGTAGTTGTGGCCCGTTTGGACCTTGCGGCCGGAGTCGAATCGCATATTGTCACGGAGGTAATCGAAGCCGAACTCGTTGTTCGTTCCGTAGGTGATGTCTTTCTGGTACGCCTCTTTGCGTGCCTCGTTGTCCATGTTGGCCAAGATCACGCCGACACTCACACCGAGGTAATCGTAGACCGGTCGCATCCAATCGGCGTCACGTTCGGCCAGATAGTCGTTGACCGTGATCACATGGACGCCTTTGCCCTCGAGGCTGTTCAGGTAGGCTGCCGTCACACTCGAAACGGTCTTCCCCTCGCCGGTCTTCATCTCCATGATCTTGCCCTGATGGAGAACGATGCCGCCCAGAATCTGCACATCGTAGAGCCGTTCACCGAGCGTCCGTCGCGCCGCCTCCCGTACCATCGCAAAAGCATCCGGAAGGATCGAGTCAAGGCCTTCGCCCTCGCGGACTCGCTCTCGGAACGACTCTGTCTGTTCGTGGAACCTCTGCTCCGGAAGTGCGGCGGCCCAGTCCTCCCGCGCGTTTACTTCGTGCAAGAGCGGCAGCAGTGCCTTCAGGTCGGCCTCGTTCTTTGAGCCAAAGAGCGTATCGATCACCTTTTGGAGCATGATGCAAAGGTAGTCGGCTCTCGTAAGAGCGGTCAAGATTGACATTCGTTCGCCGGACGGTAGTATCAGGTGCACATGCCGAGTCTGCGCGGCGGTATTCGTCGCCTCATGCTTTTGCTCTCTGCAACGGTCTTGTTTCTTGTTGCCTGCGGAGACTCCAGGGTCCCAGCGCTGGACCGGGAGACACTCTTCTCGCTCGAGTACGGAAAGATGGAGGACGAGGTCGAACTCTTCCTCGACTCCGGCACGGTCGACCGAAAAACACGACTCGCAACTCGAGGCGGGCTTGTCTACGTTGCGAGCGGGCACGGTGGGCGAATCATGGAGTTCACCTCATTCGGCGATCTGGTGACCCTCTACTACAATCCTGACCAGAACCCACGTCCCATCATGCTGGAGACGGCGAACGCATCCGGTGTCCAGGCGAACCGGCTTGCTGTTGAGTACCCCTTTAATGTGGTCGGGGAGGTCGCCGTGATGAGCGACGGCACGCTCTTAATCGAAGATCAGGTGCCCGACCGCATCGCCGTGATTGACGACGATCTTGGAGTCCGCCTGAATCGAGTTGTGGTCCGTCTTGACAAGAGTGGCACTCAGAGCGACTACCTCGGGCAGGAGGCGATCGGCGGTAGTTTTTTCCCGTATATCCAGTCAATCGATGTTACATCGCGCGATGATATCGTCGTGACGACAGCCGCACCGCCAAAAAATATCGTCTTCTGGTACGACTCAGAGGGTACGTTGCTCCGCAGAATCGAGATTGGTCCGGAGCATCTTCCCATTCCGGAAGAGATCGACGCACTACCAGTGCTTGAATCGGTGGTACCCGACCACGACTTGCGTCGGCTCTACTTGAAGGTCAATTACTACATCACCGACGAGGAGATGGTCACCGGGCAATGGAATGACCGTACTCTGAGTCGGATCTACTGGATCAGCATCGAGGACGGGAGCTATGAAGGCTTTGTCGATGTCCCCGAGAACCGGAACAGAGACTCCTTGCTCGAAGCCTTTGGTGAGTCCGAGGTCTTCTCCTACGAACTTCTTGGTGCCGCGCCCGGTGAGCACCTCTTTCTTCTCAGCCAGGAAACTTCGACCCAGAGTCAGCTCATGATTCTGAACACAAGCGGCCGAGTCGTTCGTCGCCGGACCATCGAGCTCGATTACGACGAGGTCGTCATTCGCGATCTTCACGTCTCCGCAGAGGGCATTCTGGGCGGTCTCCTTGCCCTTCGTGATCGCGTTGAGATTGTCTGGTGGCGGACCGATCGATTGTTTGGAGAGTAGGTGAAAGCCGTAGGCGCACCCCTTTTGACCATTGAACAGATCCGAGAGATTGATCAGAGAGCCCAAACTGCGTACGGAATCCCCGAACTCGTCCTGATGGAAGGCGCCGGTCTCCTCGCCTGGCAGGCCATTCGAGATCGCCTCCAATGGGACGGTGTTCTCGCAGTCGTCGCGGGGAGGGGGAACAACGGCGCCGACGCCCTGGTGCTTGCCCGGTACGCGAGCATCGAGGGGTTCGCTGTCGTGGTAGTGATCAGCGCGACTCCTCATGCAGCGACTCCGGCTGCGCTCCACCTGCGAAGCGTCAGGCAGCTCGGCGTTCAGACGGTCGCTTTTGAGGAGTCGCCGGAGGAGGCCGAGCGCGTGCTTTCGTCTGCCGGACTCATCGTCGACGGACTCCTTGGTTCAGGTGCATCCGGAGCGATCCGAGCGCCGATCGATCAACTCGTCGAACTCGTGAACCGTTCCTCCTCTGATGTCGTGAGCCTTGATCTACCGAGTGGGCTCTCCTCCACCTGGCGGCCCGGCGAATCGATCGTCAAGGCTACCTATACCCTCGAGCTCGGTGCGGCGAAGAGCGTCTGCTACTCGCCACCGGCGCGTGGCCATTGCGGCGTGATTGAGCAGGTTGCCATTGGGTTTCCTACCGCATTGCTTGACGAGGTCTGCCACGGATCACGGATCTACACCCTGGACGACCTTCCTCGAGTCCTCGCACCGGTCTCCGAAGCCGCGCACAAGGGAGTTCGCGGGCGTGTCGAGGTGGTTGGTGGGTCACCCGGCATGACCGGAGCTCCGCTCTTGGCCGCGTATTCGGCACTTCGATCGCGCGCAGGCCTCGTGCGGATCGTCGCGGACGGCTCTCTTCTCCCATCGATCGAATCACGCTCCCTCTCCGTCATGAGTCGATCTGTCGCAGAGGCGAGTGCGCCCTGGGAGACACTGGTCATTGGTCCCGGCTGGGGCAGAAGTCACGATCGATCGGAGCTTCTTCAGGCACTACTCGCATCACCATCCTCGGGGGTCATCGATGCCGACGGAATCCACGCCCTTGCCGCGATGCTTCATGATGGAGACCTGGGCGAACGTCCTTCGACGCCGAAGACGGGAAGTTTGAGAGAGGGAAGCTGGGTCGTGACTCCCCATCCAGGTGAGCTTCGAGCGCTCGCGGAAGCGATGGAGATCGAGTGTGAGCCCGCATCCGAATTCGAATGCGCGGCAACGATCGCGCAAATGCTCGGCGTGGTCGTCGTCGCGAAGGGAGCCGCCACCTGCATTGTGACCCCGGGCGGCCGCCGCGCCCTCGTAGACGGCTTGAACGCCGCTCTCGCAACGGCCGGATCGGGGGACGTGCTCGCTGGGGCGATTGGAGGGCTGATGGCGTCCGGGTGTGAGCCCTTTGAGGCTGCGCTATCTGCGGTGCTCGCCCACCAGGAGGCCGGCAAACGTGTGCGAGCGCGAGAGGGTTTTTTTACGGCTGAGGAGCTGCCCTCTGCCATAGGGGAGGTTCTTGATGGTCGACCATAGCCCGTCCGGCTATCACTACAATCGAGAGGAACGGCTTGCGCAGCGTCCCGACCGGCCGGAACCCCAGACCGGAGGCATTTTCCGCAGGAATCGATCGCTGACCATCATCCTTCTGGATGTGAGCCTCGTCCTTCTGATGTTCCTCCTCTACCTCTTCCTCTTTCGACCGCAACCGGCCAGAGCAGAGTTTGATGGCTACGAGGTCACCGGATCAGCCTTTCTTTTTGATGAGGGACTCTATCTCACCGTTACAACGACTCGAACCAATGAGGATTCGGTTCCGCCCACCGGAGCGGAGTCACTTCTGACGCTTGTCTGGCCGGACGAATCCACCGCGACCGACGTGCTTCCGGTCAACGTCTCATTTCCCACCGTTACTCGGATCGTTCTTCCCTGGACAGGGCCGGATACGGAGGCCGACCGCGTCTCTGTCACCATTGCGATTGGTGAGGCAACGGAATCAATCGAGCTCCGGATTGATCGTTGACCGCGCATGAAGCCAAAGCTATGCTCGACTGAGGAGCCAAGATGTATCAGGTCTACCTGCTCTCCGTGGTGACGCTCGTACTTGCGAGTGTCTCAGTCGGCTACGAAGCCTTGGATGAGCGTCTCCGGATCAGTTCGCTACTCTCGCGCGAATCGTTCACCCGTTCGGGGTTTCAGCTCGGGCTTGGGATCGTGACGGCCCTCGTTGGACTCTTTCAGCTGCTCTTTGTCCACGAGAATCAAATGGTGATACTTGGAAATCTGGTGCCCGGAGGTGCCGGCCTCGTACTCGGGTTCACCCTCTTGCTCTTGTTCTACAAGGCGAGGGCGACGGTCGAATCAGCCTTTGTCGAGCGCATGGACAGGACGTTCCTGCACAATGCCGCTCCCATCTCCTACCTTGGTTTGGTGATCGCGACCCTGCACTTTCTCTTTCACGGAGTGCTGTTCCTGTAGATGCGAGAATCAACCGCAGCCCTCATCGCGCACGGTCAGAGGCTCCTCTTTGTAAAGCGCCCTCCCGGTGGCGATCTTGGAGAGTGCTGGGAGCTGCCCGGCGGCAAGGTGGATCCCGGTGAGTCGCGTGAGCAGGGGCTGGCGCGCGAGCTTGATGAGGAACTACGGCTCACGGCAACGGTGGGACCGGTTGCCGGCGAAGCGCGCTTTGAACATCGCGGAGTGGAATTCCTGCTTACTGGTTATTGGGTGGCGACGAAAGATCCGGAAGACCTCTTGCCTCGACTCAATCTCGCCGAACACGTTGAGGCGGCTTTTCTCCACCCATCGGAGGCTGCCGCGTTGAACCTCGCCCCCTCAGATCGGTCATTGCTTGAGAATGTCGGACTCCTCGAGCAGGGCTAGATCTTTGTACCCGACCGTATGATCCCGTTTTTTGGCACGATGACGATCCCGTCCCGTACGTGGTAGTCGCCGTAGTCGCCGTCTTCCGGTACTGAGTCGAGCCCGATTCGGCATTCGGCTCCAATCCGGGCGTCCTTGTCGATGATCGCGTTGTGAATCCTCGTGCCGGCGCCTATGCCAAGGTTCGGGATGTCCATCTCACGATTGAGCTCTTGCTGAGTTCCGGACTCGTAGTGGTCGGCACCCATGCAGATGACACCCTTGAGCTCGGAGCCGTGCTCGATCACCGTTCGAATTCCAACAACCGATTCAGAGATGCTCGCGTCGGTGATGATGCATCCGTCGGCAGTGATCGTGTTTGAGAGCGTGCACGCGTTGAACTTGGAAGCCGGAAGGTCGCGCTTGCGTGTGTAGATGGGCGAGTGCTCAAGGTAGAAGTTGAACTCCGGGTGGATCGATGCAAGGTTGAGGTTTGTCTCGTAGAAGTTCTTGATCGTTCCAATGTCTTCCCAGAATCCCGAGTAGACGTAAGCACCGGCCGTCCCGTCCTGAATCATCAGAGGGATGATCTCCTTCCCAAAGTCGGTGAGGTGGTTGTCCAGACCCTTCTCGAGCGCGGACGCCTTGAAGCAGTAGATGCCCATGGATGCCAGATACTCGCGCCCCGCGGCGTGATGCTCGGCCTTGGGGTGGAGTGCTGCGGGGATTCGCATGTGGTCGATATTCTGCGAGAGCGGCGGCTTCTCCGTGAACTCGCTGATTCGTCCGCGTTTGTCCACAGTGAGAATTCCGAGGGAGACTGCCTCCTCCCGCGTCACGGTTGTCGCAGCGATTGTCACATCGTTGTCGTTCTCGAGATGGTGTCGAAAGAACTCCTCCAGATCCATCCGATAGAGCTGGTCACCGCTCAGGATCAGGTAGTGGTCGGGGGACTGCGTGCGAAAGTGCATGAAGTTCTTCCGCACCGCATCGCCTGTGCCCTCGTACCAACCCTCATGGTCGAAGGTCTGCTCCGCGGCGAGGATCTCCACGAACCCGCGGGTGAAGCCGTCAAAGATGTAGGTGTTGGCGATGTGGAGATGCAGTGACGCCGTATTGAACTGTGTGAGGACGTAGATGTTCTTGAATCCGGCGTTGATGCTGTTCGAAAGGGGGATGTCAACGAGCCGATACTTCCCGCCGAACGGGACCGCCGGCTTTGCGCGATTCTGAGTAAGCGGATAAAGCCGCGTGCCCTTACCGCCGCCAAGTACGATCGTCAACACACTCTCTCTGGACACGCGATCAGTCTACGGCACCGGATACGAGCGGTCAATCTGAACCGTGTGAGCATTCTGCAAAAACGATTACTATGGGGTGGGAGGGGTATCGGCATTGGATATGTACGATCTCATCGACTCGCTCAAGTCAGACGAGTCGTTTATGTCTTGCGTCACGCGGTGGGAACGCATCGATCCGCGAGAAGGAAGCTACGCTCCGCTTCCGTCTGACATTGCGCCGATCCTCAAGAATGCGCTTGCTGAGCGTGGAATCGACAGGCTCTACTCGCATCAAGCAGAAGCATTCGATGCCGCCCGTGCCGGCAAAGACGTAGTCGTCGTCACCCCAACTGCCTCCGGCAAGACGCTCTGCTACAACCTCGCCGTCCTCCAGACCATTCTCGAGAGCCCGGAGAGCCGCGCCCTCTATCTCTTTCCAACAAAGGCACTCAGCCAGGACCAACAGTCTGAGCTGAACGAGTCGGTCTTGGCCGGCGACCTTGGCGTCAAGATCGTCACCTACGACGGGGACACGCCGGTCTCACTTCGAGTCTCCGCCCGCGACAAGGGCCAGATTGTGATCTCGAACCCCGACATGCTTCACGCCGGCGTCCTACCGAACCATCCCAAGTGGATCAAGTTCCTCCGAAACCTGAAGTTCGTTGTGATCGACGAGGTTCACACCTACCGCGGAATCTTCGGCTCACACATGACCAACCTGATACGACGCCTCCGGCGCATCACACGATTCTACGGCTCGGATCCGGTCTTTATCTGCTGTTCAGCTACGATTGGGAATCCGGGCGAGCTCGCGAGCCGTGTTGTTGAGAAGGAGATGCATCTCATTGATCGCAACGGTGCCCCGAGTGGCGAGAAGCATCTTGTACTCTACAACCCGCCTCTGGTCGATCGTGTGCAGGGCATCAGGCGCGGTGTGGTGAATGAAGCTCAGAAGCTCGCTCTCAAGCTCCTTCGCGAGAGGGTGAAAACCATCGTCTTCAGCCGATCTCGGGTTCGCACCGAACTAATTGCGAGCTACATCAACGGCACTCTTGAGAATATGTACAACGAGAACGAACGAATCCGCGTTGAGGCCTACCGCGGCGGATATCTGCCGAGCGAGCGGCGCGCGATCGAGAAGGGCCTTCGCGATGGGTCGATTCACGGTGTGGTGTCCACCAATGCGCTTGAGCTGGGTATCGACATCGGAGGTCTCGACGCTGCGATTCTTGGCGGATACCCGGGATCGGTGGCGTCAGCCTGGCAGCAGGCCGGTCGCGCCGGCC
>JANQQY010000008.1 GCA_028284845.1 Spirochaetales bacterium | reverse complement strand
ACGGTGAGATGCTCACCGATCTGATGGAGCCGCTTGGCCTTGGCTGGCGAGCGCGCCGTGAGCTCGAGCTCGCCCTCATGGCCGATCTCGTGCCGCTCCTGAAGAGGCGCTCCCACGGCCGCAAGATCTCCGGCCTCGACGCCTACGAGCACGGCATCGCACGATGACACTCGATACCGGATCGCTCGCGATGCCGATGCTCAGGTTCCCCCAGTTCCACGGTGCCCCCGCATGGGAACGCATGAGGCTCTCCGAGCTTGTACAACGCTCGCCTGAGTACGGCGTGAATGCAGCAGCTGTGCCGTATTCAGAGAGCCTGCCAACCTACGTCCGGATCACAGACATCAACGACGACGGCCGACTCGGGTCGGAACCTCGAGTATCAGTCGATATCGACAGCACCGAGGCGAACTACCTCGAGGATGGCGACATCGTGCTCGCACGCACGGGCGCCAGCGTCGGGAAATCGTATCGCTATCGTCCGCACGACGGGAGGCTAGTCTACGCCGGATTCCTTGTCCGCGTTAGGCCCGATCCTGCAAGCCTCTTGCCAGGCTATCTAGCCGCGTACCTGTCCTCTGACGCGTACTGGGTATGGGTCCGTCTCACATCCGCACGAAGCGGCCAGCCGGGTATCAACGGCAGAGAGTACGCCTCAATGCCGATCCCCGTGCCAAGGGGTCGACTGGGTCTGGCCGAGCAGAGAAGAGTTGCCGAATGCATCGAGTCGCTGGACGACCTGATTGCAGCGACGGGCAGGAAACTCGACTTGCTTGAGCGGCACAAGACCGGCCTGATGCAAACGCTCTTTCCCAGACCGGGTGAGAATGAGCCCCATTTGCGCCTTCCGGGCTTCCGCCAAAGCCCTCTGTGGCGCTCGAGGTCCGCCGGCTCGCTGTTCGCCCAACGCTCCGAGCGGGGTCAACCCGGCCTGCCTCTCTATTCCGTCACTATCGCCGAGGGCATGGTCGAGCGCTCGACGATTGAACGCAACTTCTACGACATCAAAGCCGCTGCCGACAACCAATTGGTACGCCAGGGCGACGTAGCGTACAACACCATGCGAATGTGGCAGGGAGCCTGCGGCGTCGCACCGGCCGACTGTATGGTCAGCCCCGCATATGTCGTCCTTGCTCCAAAGGACGATGTGCATTCAGCTTTCTTTGGGTACTACTTCAAGACCGGGCCGCTCCTCGAACGGCTGGCGGCGTACTCACGCGGCCTGACCAAGGATCGCCTGCGACTCTACTACGAGGACTTCGCATCGATTCCGATCGTCGCTCCGGAGTGGAAAGAGCAGGTCATGATTGCTGACTCCCTGTCCGCCTTGGACGCCCTTGTCTCAGCTAGCAGGAGCCGGCTAATCGCTCTAAAGGCTCACAGGAAGGGCCTCATCCAGCAGCTCATCCCGCACTTCCCGAGAGACAGCTGATGACGGAAACGAACTACGAGGATCTTCCTACTCTTGCGGCACACCTCCGCAAGCTCCTGGCGAACAAGGCGGACCGTCATCCCGAGAAGAGCCCTTTCGTTGTTGTCTACGCGTTCAACGGCACGGGCAAAACGCGGCTCTCGTCGATGTTCAAGGACCTGGGCAGACACTCCCGCAATGGTAGTACACTGCCCGGAAGAGACACCCTCTACTTCAACGCCTTTACTGAGGATCTATTCTCGTGGGACAATGACTTAGAGAACGATCAGTTCCGAATGCTGAAGCTCAATCCGGGGTCCAACTTCTTCGTCGGCCTGAACGAGCTCGAGGTCGAGAACCGAATCCGCCCACTACTGGACCGCTACGCAGACTTCGACTTCAGAATCCACTTCGAGTTCGACGAGCGGTCCGGGAAAATCGCCGATGCGTCCGTTGTCTTCTCGCGAGACGTACTGACCGGCCACGGTGATGACGCTCGGATTGATGTCGTGGAAGGGATCAAGATCTCGCGAGGCGAAGAGAACATCTTCGTCTGGTGCTTCTTTCTCGCGATCTTGCAACTCGCTCTCGACGGCGCTGAAGCCTACAAGTGGGTCGAACATGTCTATATCGATGATCCGATCTCCTCGTTGGATGAACACAACGCAATCGTTGCGAGCAACCACCTCGTGCAGCTCTACCGGGAAGCGCAGCGCCCAATCAAGACCGTCGTGTCCACACACCACGCCCTCTTCTTCAATGTCCTTCACTACGAGCTTCGCAGTCACGTCGGCGGAACGTCGCAGTATGTCCTCAAACGGGATACCAGAGCGACGGGCTACCTGTTGGCTGAGCAGACCGGCGATACACCTCAGTTCTATCATGTAGCCGCCCTACAGGACATCTGGCGCGTGGCTCAGAGCGGCCGGGCGAGCACGTTCCACTTCAACATCTTACGAACAATCCTCGAAAAGACCGCCCTGTTCTTCGGCCATCGTCACTTCTCTGCCTGCATCAAGGAGGCCGAAGACGATGCCGATGGCATCTTGCATCAGCGGTTCGTTGACCTCCTCAGCCATGGCAAGTATTCGATGTACGAGCCCGTGGAGATGGGCAACGAAACGAGGGAGTATTTCTTGACGATCCTACGGGGATTCGTAGAAACACATCCGTTCAACCGCGAAATCGTGTCCGCTGATGAGCCGGATGTGGAAGGCGTATGACCACGAATAGCCAAGAACAGCTTGGGAAGACACTCTGGGCAATCGCCGATCAACTTCGCGGCGCGATGAATGCCGACGACTTCAGAGACTACATGCTGGCACTCCTCTTCCTGCGGTATCTATCTGATCACTACGAGCAGGCCGCTAGACGGGAGCTCGGGCGCGACTACCCTCAGCCGAACGGCCTCGGCGGCGTCGAACGATCCCCACTGTCGGTCTGGTACGAGCAGAATCCGGCCGACGTACCTACGTTCGAGCACCAGATGCGCCTAAAGGCGCACTACGTCATCCGGCCGGAGCACCTCTGGGCAAGCATCGCATACATGGCTCGCACCCAGAGCGAGGAGTTGCTCAACATACTTCAGGAGGGCTTCAGGTACATCGAGAACGAGTCGTTCCAAAGCACGTTCTCTGGACTGTTCTCCGAGATCAACCTCGGCTCGGAGAAGCTTGGCAAGACATACACCGACCGGAACGCGAGGCTCTGCAGGATCATTACCAGCGTTGCCGACGGGCTGGTTGAGTTTTCGACGGACAGCGACACACTCGGTGACGCATACGAGTACTTGATTGGTCAGTTCGCTGCAGGGTCGGGTAAGAAGGCCGGCGAGTTCTACACACCTCAACGAATCTCGGACATCCTCTCGGCGATCGTCACGCTCGATAGTCAGGCGCCGGAGACCGGGCGTCGGCAAACGCTCGCCAGTGTGATGGACTTCGCGTGCGGATCTGGCTCTCTCCTGCTGAACGTCAGAAAGCGCATGGGCCGCCAAGGTATTGGGATGCTCTATGGCCAAGAGAAGAACGTCACAACGTACAACCTAGCGCGCATGAACATGCTACTGCACGGTGTGAAGGACTCCGAGTTCGAGATCTACCATGGCGATACCCTTTCGAATGAATGGGACATGTTGCGGGAAAGAAACCCTGCGAAGAAGCCCTCATTTGACGCGGTCGTTGCTAACCCACCGTTCAGCTACCGTTGGAACCCATCCGAGGTGTCAGGTGAGGACGTCCGATTCAAGAACTACGATCTCGCCCCGAGGTCGGCGGCTGATTTTGCTTTCCTACTGCACGGCTTCCACTACCTAGCAGACGACGGCGTGATGGCAATCATCCTCCCTCATGGCGTCCTCTTCCGGGGCGGTGTCGAGGAGAGGATCCGCACGAAGTTGCTGCGAGATGGACACATCGACGCCATCATCGGCTTGCCAGCCAACTTGTTCTATTCTACGGGAATTCCGGTATGCCTTTTGGTCATGAAGAAGTGCAAGCAAGCCGATGACGTTCTGTTCATCAACGCCGCAGAGCACTTCAGGAAAGGCAAGCGGCAGAACTCACTGGGCGATGAGGACATCATGAAGATCATCGACACCTACCAGTACCGAAGGGAGGAGGAGCGGTACTCGAGGCGGGTCGGTCTCGACGAGATCGAGCGCCAACACGGGTTCAACCTGAACATCACGCGGTACGTAAGCACCGCCGAACCGGAGGTTCAGATCGACCTTGGATCGACTCATGCCGAGTTGGTGGACATCGAGAGAGACATTCGCGACTCGACGCGACGGCACAACAAGTTCCTTGCTGAGTTGGGTCTGAAGCCACTTCCGTAGCCGAGGCAGCCGGCGCCTGAGACACGTGTGCTGCATGGGGAATTGCTTGACGGGGTACTCGTCGACGTCGTTCTCCTGCTGGTCGAAGTTGCTGGAGATGCGGACGATCTCCGCGATCTTGTCGCTGGCCACTTCCTTGCGCTTCTCGCCGAGGCTCTTACGCATCTTCGTGAAGCTCTGCCAGGCATCGATGAGCTGCACCTTGCCCTTCCGGCTCGGGCTCTTGCGGTTGGTGACGATCCAGAAGTAGGTGGAGATGCCGGTGTTGTAGAAGAGCTGGTCGGGCAGGGCGACCACGGCCTCGAGCCAGTCGTTCTCGATGATCCAGCCGCGGATCTCGCTCTCGCCACTGCCGGCGGCACCGGTGAATAGCGGCGAGCCGTTGAACACGATCGCCAGGCGTGAGCCGCCGTCTTCGGGACGGCGCATCTTCGAGATCATGTGCTGGAGGAACAGGAAGCTGCCGTCGTTGATCCTCGGTAGGCCCGCACCGAACCGGCCGGCGAGGCC
>JANQQY010000693.1 GCA_028284845.1 Spirochaetales bacterium | reverse complement strand
GACCACTCTCACGACCAGTACGATCGCGACTACTACGAGCGTCTTCCGGCCAGTCGAACCAAGGAGATCGATCCTCCCGCTGATGAGTTCTATGCGACTGAGGCCTTTGCCGAGTACGCGCTTGAGTTCATTCGCAAAGGAACGGCGACGGGAGACCCGTGGATGGTCTACCTCTCTCACTCCTCTCCACACTTCCCACTCCAGGCGCCCAAGGAACTCATCGACAGCTACTACGAGACCTACCTGCTTGGCTGGGACAAGCTCCGTGAGTTGCGCTGGAAGCGAATGCGCGATCTGGGGATTGTGGACGAATCGACGTGGAGCCTCACCGATCGATCAATGGTCCCGGTGGACGACCAATCGGTGGCGAATGGGTTCTCCGGTGAGCAGAATCCCGCGTGGGACTCCCTCCCCAAAGCGCGGCGGCGCGATCTCGCTCGCCGCATGGCCACCTTCGCCGCCATGGTTGAGATGGTTGACCGCGGGCTTGGACGGATCGTCGATCTCCTCAAGGAGACGAACCAGTATGAGAACACGCTGATCATGGTCACGAGTGACAATGGAGCCTGTTACGAGTGGGGGCCCTTTGGATTTGACGAGCACTCACGAGCAGGGGTTACACACCTGCACGAGGGAGCGGCGCTCGAGCAGATGGGCCAGCGTGGCACCTATCATAGTTACGGAAGTGGTTGGGCGAATCTCTGCAACACTCCGTTTCGCATGTACAAACACTTCACCTACGACGGTGGTGTCTGCGCGCCGCTTATTGCCCATTGGCCGGCACAGAGCTCTCGGCCCGGTGCGATCATCCGGGGCGCGACCCATACGACAGATCTCATGCCTACGCTTCGGTCTGCAACAGGGGCGCACTATCCGGAAGAGCACAACGGACGTCACATCCCCGCAGAGGAAGGCATCGACCTCGTGCCCTGCCTTCGTGGCGAGGTTCTTCCTGAGCGCGAACTCTACTTCTCCCACCAGCGGGCTCGCGCCGTCATTCGCGGGCGGTGGAAGATCGTATTCAGCAAGCGAACCCCCGAGTCACCTGCCTGGGAGCTCTACGATCTTGCGACCGATCGCTGCGAGACGGTGGACCGTGCAGCCGAGCATCCGGAGATCGTTACCGAGCTGGCGGAGGCGTGGGAAGCCTATCGCATTCGAGTCGGTCTTGAGGAGTTTGTGCCGTGGAGTACTCCGGAGGAGGAGGGAATATCTGACTGAGGCGGCGGCGGGTCATGATCACACGCGGGCGGTAGCCTTTCCGCAGGCGGTTGTACTCGCGGCCACGTGTTCCTCGCTCGCGCTTCATGCCCTGGTGATCGTGATCGTCCTAAGCGCCTCAGAAGGAGACGCTTTTGAGGCTGAGACCATCGCGCTTGTTGCCGCTTCAGTCGTCCTCGAACTTCTTGCGGTGACCGCGAAATCAGTGGGCCGCTTCAGGCTCTTCCATTGGCTTCGTTTTGCGACCATCCTCGCCGTCGCACGGATCATCTCAAGTGACTCTCCCGTTGTCGATCTCTGCCTTCTCCTTCCCTTTGTGATTGAGATTGCGCTCTACGAGGATCGACTTCCCGCAATCGTAGAGACAAGCCTGGTAGTTACGTTGTTCGCGCTCATCCGCTTTGTGCCGAGCTCCGGGTTTGATCCAAACTCTCGAGACGCAATGCTCACCGTCGTGATCTCTTCATCGTTCTGTGGGACGCTTTCCATCTTTGCTATTGCAATTCGAGAACGGGCGGTCAATCTCAGCAAGCAGGTAGATTCGCTCAACGCCACGATCGCCAACCTCTCGGAGGCGAACCGATCCTTTCAGGTCTACGCCGATACGATGGAGTCTCGTGCCGCGGATCGGGAGCGATCGACGATAACGCGTGAGCTTCACGACACCGTTGGCTACGCATTGACCAATGTCATTGTGATGATGAATGCCGCCAAGGTCGTTGCTGATCGTGACCCAGCCTGGCTCTCCGATCTCTTTGACAGGGTTCGCGATCAGTCTGAGGTCGCCCTTGCGGAGACCCGCTCGATCCTCTATCGACTGCGGGAGGTTCCTGAACGTGGGCCGACAGGACTCGAAGCGGTTCATCATCTTGCGCGCAGCTTTGAAGGAGCGACCGGAATAGCCGTCGAACTCCATCCGGGGAATGCGCCGGCCTCGTTAGGAACTCGAATAGATGGAGTGATCTTTCGCGTGGTGCAGGAAGGTCTCACCAATGCGTTTCGCCACGGCGCCGCGACCAACATCTATATCCAATTTTGGCTGGCGGAAGAGGAGTTTCGACTCTCGATCCAGGATAACGGAAGTGGCGTGGGCGCGCGAGGCGAGATTGTCGAAGGCATTGGATTGGCTGGAATGAGAGAGCGCCTCTCCGACTTTGGAGGCACGGTCGATGCCAGCAGTGAACCCGGCGGGTTTACTCTTCGAGTCGCCATCCCCTACACGAGGTCGACGCGATGAAGCCGGTCCGAGTGCTCATCGTCGATGATCAGGAGCTCTTCGCTTCTGGCCTTGAGATCATCATCCAGGGTCACGGTGAGAAGCAGATTGAGGTGATCGGCACGGCCCCGGATGGTGCCGAGGCTGTGCGGATGGCCGGCGATCTACACCCCGATGTGATCCTCATGGATGTCAGAATGCCCGGAATGGACGGGGTTGAGGCGACTCGAATCGTCCGTGAACGGTTCCCGGACATCAAGATTCTTATCCTCACCACCTTTGACGATGATGAGTATGTCCTGGATGCGCTTCGCAACGGAGCTCTGGGTTACATTCTGAAAGACATTCGACCCGATGATCTTGTCACGTCGATCATGGCCGTCAGCCAGGGCAACTTCTTTGTGAGCCAGAGCGTGGGCGTCAAGCTTGTGCAGCATGCGGCTTCTGCCCCGTCCGATTCCGGGCCGACCGACTATCGCTATCAGGGCGAGGTCAACTTCCTGATGTCACGACTCGAGTCGTTGAGCAGGCGCGAAGCAGAGATCCTCCATCTTCTTCTCCAGGACCTTTCGAACGACGAAATTGCCGCAGCGCTCTTTATTGCCGAGCAGACGGTGAAGAATCATATCAGCGCCATCTACACCAAGCTGGGCGTTGACGATCGGGTTCACGCGAAGAAGACCGCCAAAGAGCGCCTTGCCCAGAAGCAATAGGCGAAACCAGTACTTCGGTACTAGGCTCTCAGATTCGTGACTCCGGTACTGTGGTGTGCCCGAAACTTCCGTGTGACACTTTCTGCGGATGAGCACCCTGAGTTCCACGCGAAAGAGGACGAGTGAGCGCGCACCGCAGCTTGGCCTCGCACATCAGATTCGCAAGCATCGGAACCTCTACCTCTTTGTCATTCCCGGACTGGTCTTTTTTATCGTCTTCCGGTATGTGCCGGTCTACTTCGTCCAGATCGCTTTTCGCAGTTACCGTGTCACTCGGGCGGTGAGCGACGCGCCCTGGGTGGGTTTCCGCTACTTCCGGCAGCTCTTCAATCTTCCCGGCTTCACGAGCGTTCTCTGGAACACCATCGTCATCAGCTTCTACAAGCTCATCTTCACCTGGCCGGCGCCCATCCTCATTGCGATTCTGCTGAATGAGATGCGCTCACAGCGCTTCAAGCGGGTGACGCAGACGATCATCTACCTGCCGCACTTCATCTCGTGGGTGGTTCTTGGCGGCATCATCATGAACTTCCTGAGCGTGGACGGCGGGCTTGTGAACAAGCTCCTCGATCCGTTCCTTGAGCGGCCCGTCTTCTTCCTTGGAGAGCGGGCTCTCTTCCGGCCGATCTTGGTTCTCTCCGAGGTGTGGAAGGAGACCGGCTGGGCGAGCATCATCTACCTCGCCTCGATCACACGCATCAGTCCCGAACTCTACGAGGCATCGATTGTTGACGGCGCGAACCGATGGCAGATGGTCTGGAACATCACCATCCCCGGCATCCTCGATGTCATGGTCGTACTCCTGATCCTGCGATTGGGGAACCTGCTCTCCGTTGGGTTCGAACAGAACATCGTTCTGGTGAACGACCTTGTTCGAGAGACCGGGGAGATCCTTGACACCTATGTGTGGCGGCTCGGTCTTCAGGAGGGCCGATTCAGCCTCGCCGCGGCCGCCGGCCTCTTCAAAACGGTGATCGCGGCAATCCTCCTGAACACGGCAGACCGTGTCTCCAAGCGCCTTGGCCAGCAGGGGCTCCTATGATCGCACGCAAACGTGTCGATCTCTTTGAGCTCCTCAATTACGGCTTCTTCGCGATCGTCCTCGTGATCATGCTCTACCCCTTCTGGCACGTCCTTGTTGGATCGTTTGTCTCTGAGGGTGAGTACTACCAGAAGCTGCTCTTCCTCTGGCCCTCTGAGCCGACGCTTGAGAACTATCGGATCATCGTGACTGAGGGGAATGTCATCCCGCCGCTTCTCAACACTGTTTTGATCACCGCGATTGGAACCTCGATCAGTCTTATGTTCACGGCCTACCTCTCGTACGGACTCTCGAAGCGGTTCCCCGGCGTCGCACTGATGATGCAGATCATCGTCTTTACCATGATCATCGATCCGGGAATCATCCCGCGCTATCTCCTCATGAAAGAGCTCGGCCTCTTGAACAGTCGGCTTGTCTACTTCCTGCCGGCGCTCGCCTATCCGTTCCACGTGATCATCATGCGGACCTACTTCCGCAGCCTCTCGAGCGAACTCGAGGACGCCTCGCGCATCGATGGCTGTAGTGACTTTGGTCACTTCTTCCGGATCGTGCTTCCGGTCTCAAAACCGATTCTTGCGACGATTGGTCTGTTCCTCGCCGTCATGTTCTGGAACACCTTTTTCCCGTCGCTCTTCTTTATCACAGACGACTCAAAAAAGACGCTTCAAGAGTATCTCTACCGAATCGTCACTGAGGACGTCAGCGAGTTCTTCGCGGAGGATCGCTATTTCACGGACACCGTGAAGCTCGCAAACATCATCGTTGTCACACTCCCGATTCTGCTCGTGTATCCCTTCGTCCAGAAGTACTTCGTGAAGGGGATCATGCTCGGATCGGTAAAAGGGTGATGCCCTCGTTGGGGGCAGAGAACCGCCACGCGGCGGATGCAGTAAGGAGGTGCCGTATGGTACGAAGGATTCTGGCAGGATTACTCTTGCTTCTCATGGCCGGAGGCTTGGTCTTCGCGACCGGCGAGGCCGAACAGGCCGACACATCCGGCGAGCGCGTTGACCTTGAGATTCTCATCTGGTGGGCCAAGCGATTCGCTGATGAGGATGCGCTTATCGCGGCTCTTGGAGAGCGCGTGAATGCGGATCTCACGATCGCGACCATCCCCCACAATGTCTACTTTGACCAGATCACCACGAAGATTGCCGCGAACGATCTCCCGGTCATGTACAAGGTGCAGATTCCCACTACGAGGGGATTCCGAATGATGCAGGACCTTGTCTTGGACGGGAGATTAACGCCACTGGAAGAGGTCGTCGCAGAGCACGATCTCGACAACTGGGGCGCCTATCTAGCGCGACCGGAGTTGAATCATCTCAGGCAGGACGACGGCGAAATCTACGCCTCACCCATCTGGGCCGGTTCGAACTCCGGCGGATTCTACACCCGTCTCGACTGGCTCGATGAGCTTGGACTCGACATGCCTGAAACCTGGGAAGAGTT
>JANQQY010000679.1 GCA_028284845.1 Spirochaetales bacterium | reverse complement strand
ACTTGCCAGCGCCGAGGAGCTTTTTCGCAGACCTTGCGCGTTTTGCCGCCGCCGCCAGTCGACGCTCAAGAATCTCCCGAGATTGAGCCCGAAGTTGAGCAAGCTCCTCATCGTGTTCGAGCGAATCGTAGTACGACTCGATTTCTTCGTTCACGTTCTCCGTCCAGCGCGCGACGAACGATTCCTTGGGCCGCGCCTCCGCCGCATCCGAGATGAAGTAGTGGCCGCCGGAGACCTCCCCCTTCTTGGGCCGACGGAAGAATGCGTCGATCACGGTGCCATGGGTGTCCGTGAGGATAGCGTTCGATGCGCCGCCCCAGAGACGAATCCAGAGAGTTAGTTCTTCGTCGCCGCGCCGGAGGTCGACACGAACGATTCGATCGCTATTCACCTGTCGCGCGTCGGTGATATGTGCTCCCTTCACGCGTGAATGCAATACCTGCGCAATGCGCTGGCGCTTCTTTGGTTTGCGCGGTTTCTTTGCTGTTGAGTGTAGCCGTGTCTTTCCGGTTTCGAGCGCCACGCGGAGGTAGAAACGTGCCCCGGGTCTGAAGATAGAAAAGCAGATGTTGCGGAAGTCCGGCTGAACGACATCCTGGATGAAGCTTCCGGGAAGGTCGAGCTCAAGGAGGGCCGCGTCGATCTCCCGCCAGTTGAGTGACACTAGGGAACCTCATTCAGGAAGGTCTCGGCGTCCGTCTCGGAAAAGAAGACCAGGGTGACCGTCCGTGGCGAAGCATGTGTCGTGAGCCACTCTTCCATTTCGACGAGAACGATGCGAGATGCCCGATCGAGTGGAAACCCGTAGACACCTGTGCTGATGGCCGGAAAGGCTATCGAGCTGAGTTCGAGCTCTTTCGCGAGTCGGAGGCACGACTGATAGCAACTGCGCAGCAGATCGTCTTCGTCGTCTCCTCCGCCGTGCCAGATTGGACCAACGGTGTGAAGGATCGCGCGGAGGGGAAGTTCTGCGCCTCCGGTAGCAACCGCTTGTCCGGGAGGAAGACCTTCAGGGTAGCTTGACGCCCGAATTGCGCGACACTCTTCCAGGAGCGCCGATCCCGCCGCCCGATGAATCGCGCCGTCAACGCCGCCGCCGCCAAGAAGCTTCGAGTTTGCCGCGTTGACGATTGCGTCTCCGCGAAACTCCGTGATGTCACCGACTGTTACCCTGAGCCTGTCGCCCAGCATACGTGCCATTTCCGTCATCGATTCGCCCACGCGCTCGAAGAAGTCGTCGCGCTCCTCCCACAAGATAGAAGCTCCCGGTGATGACGATAAGCCCCTTGGAACCAATCCACTCTTGGGCCGCATCGAGCGCCTGCGACAGGTCGGGGACGACTTTGGTCTGGAGCCTACGTTCGCGTGCGATATTGGCGAGTCGCTCGGGATCACTGGGTTTGAACTCTCCGGCTCTTGTGAGAACGACCCGGACTCCAAATTGCTTGACCGCCTTTATCATCGCCGCGTGTGGCTTGCCTGCCACGGCGGCAAAGATGATGACCCGGCGATCGCGATCGTGCTCAAGGAAGCTCACGGTCCCCGCCAGTCGAGCGATAGAGACGGGGGTGTGGGCCGCGTCGAGGAGGATCTTTGGTGAACCGTCGAGAAGCTCCGATCTGCCGGGTATCGTCGCGCTCTGGATGCCGGCGCTCATCGTATCCGGCTCGATGCGCGGGTAGACGCCCTTTGCCACAGCGATCGCGAGCGTCGCGCTCTTTGCCTGGACCTCTGAGTAGGCCGAGAGAGTCGCACGATACGCCGCACCGTCTTCGAACTCCGCCTCAACTCGCGTGCCGCCGTCTGTCAGCTCCGACCTCTGAGTTCGCATCATCTCGCTCAACGAATAGACGGGCGCCGCACGAAGCTCGGCGATCCTCCTGATCACCGCATCGGCCTCCGGCTCGATCTCACCGGTAAAGACCGGTCGCCCACGCTTAATAATTCCCGACTTCTCCGCCGCGATTGAACGAAGCGTCGTTCCCAGAAGTCCCGTGTGCTCGAGTTCGATGGTGGTGATGACCGAAGCGAGCGGGGTGATAACGTTCGTCGCGTCCTGCCGGCCGCCAATTCCCACTTCAATGATCGCCAAATCAACTTCAAGCGCGGCGAAGACGCTGTAGGCGCAGGCAGTGAGAAGCTCGAAGGTCGAGGGTACCTCGTGTGGGTCAAACTCGACCGCTTCGATAGCGTCTGCGACTCGCGACATCTGATCACGTATGGTTGCATCAGGGTCGATGCTGCCCAGGACTCGGATCCGCTCGCGATAGTCTTCGAGGTGTGGTGACGAATAGAGTCCCACGACCCTGCCCGATTCACGCAGGATGTGTGCCAGATACGACGCTGTGGAGCCCTTGCCCTTGGAGCCGGTGATGTGGATCGCATCGAACCGTAGCTGCGGGTTTCCCAGCAGGGAGAGCATCGAGCGCATGCGTTGGAGGCGATGGCGACGAAGGTCGTAGTCGCCGCGTTCAACCCTGGCGAACTGCTCCGTCCAGGAGAGTGCCTCAGTTGCGGTCGCGAATCGCGCGGGCATGCCAATAGAACCCCTCGTACTCGGCGAGAGCCTGCACGTGCGGGCCAATCTCAGGGAGTGCCGACTCAGAGACGTGAACCACGCTCGATCGCTTCACAAAGTCGTGAACAGAGACTCCGGACCATGTACGGGCGAATCCCCCGGTTGGCAAAACGGCGTTCGCTCCGGTCGCATAGTTGGCGAGGCTGAACGCGCTGTGAGGCCCTAAAAGAATCTCGCCCGCATTCCGCACGGCTTGCATCGTCGCCCACGGATCAGCGGTCCGGATCTGGAGGTGTTCCGGCGCGAACTCATTCACAATCTCAATCCCCTGCGCCTCAGAATCGGCCAGGAGGATTCCCCCCAATCCGGAAAAGACCGATTCCAGGAAGCCGCGTCGAGGCTCCGGAGTCTCGGCAATCAACGATGGGAGTGCCGCAGCAACCTCCGTTGCCAGTGCCTCGCTTGTGGTTACCAGAATCGCCTGAGAGTCTTCTCCGTGCTCTGCCTCAATCAGCAGGTCGAGTGTGAGCGTGCGTGGATCGGCGGTCTCGTCGGCAAGAATCATCGACTCAGAAGGACCGGCGGGCAGCCCGACATCCACAATGTCGCGCAGGATACGCTTCGCAGCGGCAACATAGGCACTCCCGGGTCCGACGATCTTGCGCACCGCCTTGATCTCGTTGGTTCCAAATGCGTAGGCAGAGATAGCTTGGATGCCGCTCGCACGGTAGACGACGTCGATGCCGCAGCGTTTTGCGGCATAGAGACAGGCGGCATCCACCGTTCCGTCGCGGTCTCCAGGCGTGCACAACGCGAGGTGTGGGACGCCCGCCAACTTTGCAGGGACGGCGAGCATGTAGAGCATCGAGGGGAAGCTTCCGCGACTCCGTGGAACGTAGAGGCCAACGGATTCCACCGCCGCCGTTCGCTCTCCTGCCACGATCCCAGGGCGCACCTCTTCCATCTCGAGGTTGCTTGGGAGTTGGCGCTCGTGAACGCGTGTGACGTTTGAGACGGCGTAGTCAATCGCGGCCGTGACCTTTGGATCGAGGCTTGCGATCGCGGCCTCGATCTCCGAAGCGGTTACCGCGAGCGGAAGCTCCTTGGGTGTGCCGTCGAATCGATGGTTGTACTCCCTGATCGCCTCGTCGCCTCGAGCGCGCACGTCGGATGAGATCTCATGCGCAGTTTTCTCGAGCTGATCAACGCCGGACTCGGATCGGGCGAGCAGTCGGGCCTTTTCTTCGGCGGGGACCGAGCTCCACCGCCGGACGGGAATCTGCATGCGCGCATGGTACCGGCGAGGTCGGTTCCAGTCAAAACTCTTGCGGATTGCTGACTCATCCAGTAGTGTCTCTGCCAACGGAGGCCCCATGGTCATCAAGCCAATGATTCGAAACAACATCTGCATGAATGCTCACCCGAAGGGTCTGGAAATAGAGACGCAGAAGCAGATCGACTACGTGAAGACCAAGGGTTCGTTTACGGGCCCCAAGAACGTCTTGATTATTGGTGGTTCAGCCGGTTACGGGCTCGCTTCCCGAATCGTTTCCGCATTTGGGACGGGGTCTGCGACGGTGAATGTGGCGTTCGAGCGACCGGCAACAGGAAAACGTACAGCGACCGTCGGATATTACAACACCGAGTATTTCGAGAAGGTTGCCCATCAAGCCGGGCTTCACGCGAAGACGGTCTACGGAGATGCGTTCAGCAACGAGGTCAAGGAGCAGGCAATCGAGCTGGTCCGCGAGATGGGACCGGTCGATCTTGTTGTCTACAGTTTGGCCGCCCCCATGCGAACCGATCCGACAACAGGGGAGTCGTATCGGTCGGTCCTCAAGCCGATTGGCGAGGCGTTCACGGCGCGTACCGTCGACACAATGTCGGGCGAGTTCAAGACGGTGACGGCAGAGCCCGCGACGGCCGACGAGGTTGCGGCCACCGTGAAGGTCATGGGCGGTGAGGATTGGGAGCTCTGGATTGATCGGCTTCTTAACGAGGGTCTTTTGGCCGAGGGGGCGAAGACGGTCGCCTACAGTTACATCGGCCCTGAACTCATCGCCCGTGTCTATCGCGAGGGCTCCATCGGTAAAGCGAAGGAGCATCTCGAGGCTACCGCCGGGACGCTTACGGCGAAGCTCGGCCCGGTGAACGGCGAGGCCTACGTCTCTGTGAACAAGGCGGTCGTGACCCGAGCGAGCTCGGTCATTCCGGTCGTCCCACTCTACGGCGTGATTCTACGAAAGGTCATGAAGGAGATGAATCTCCATGAGGGAGTGATCGAGCAGATCTACCGTCTCTTTACCGATCGGCTCTACAGCGACGGTGACGTTCCCGTCGACAAGGAAGGAAGGATCCGGATCGACGATTGGGAGATGCGTGATGACGTTCAGGCGCGTGTCAAAGAGATCTTTGACA
The DNA here is from genome assembly GCA_028284845.1 of Spirochaetales bacterium. GTDB lineage: Bacteria > Spirochaetota > Spirochaetia > DSM-27196 > SLST01 > SLST01. The sequence goes on along the minus strand of JANQQY010000679.1, from coordinate 4,799 downwards.
CAGTGGACGAGTCGAACCTCCATCAAGTAACCGACATCGATGATTACGGGAACGAGTTTCTACACATCCACGGCTTTGGCGTCGAAGGGGTCGACTACGACGCCGAGGTTGAGCCGTAGGGAAGAGTCGGCGTCCTACCAGTGCCAGCGGTAGTGATGCTTCCAATACGATCGGCCGTGACCACCAATCGCGATTCCTCCAAAGATTCCTATCTCGAAGGGTGAGAGTTCAAAGAGCTCAGCCTCGTGGTCGGGAAGCGGTGCAATGAGTGATGCGGGACGGTGAGCGACTCGCACACCCAGGAGAAGGCCGTTCAAGTCGAGGGCGACCCCTGCCGCAACCGACGTATAGAGAGCGGCGGCAATCAGGTCATCCTCGTCGTCCCAATCATCGTCCCATCCTGACGCACGGTAATCGCGTTCCGAATCTTCGTGATCGGCGATCGCGCTGGTGCCTGCACTCCCCCAAGCGATGCTCATAAAGGGATCGATTGTCGATCCTCCGCCAAAGGGGTGGTAGCTCAGAAAGAAGTCTCCCTTCCAGTCGACCAAGCGTGGCGTCTCGATCAGCTCCGTCTCGTAGATCTTGATACCGTAGTGCATCCCGAAGCCGAACTGATCCAACAGAATCTCCCAGTGCCAGCCGCCCATACCCTCGGCCGATGGCGCCAACGCCGCCTGCCACTCAGTAGGTGAGGAGGGGAGGGAGTCTGCCTCCTGCATGGAATCGACCGCAAACCGAATCTGCGGCGCTGCAGCCGCATAGCCGGCTACCAGTACGAATAGAACAAAAGATCCAATGCGCTTCATTGTCCCTCCAGCCACTACAACACCGCAAGCAGCACTCTCTGTTACTCGAGCTTGGAGGTGACAGAGGGAATGTGCGCAAGTAGAATTGCGCCTCGGAGGCAGCATGAGCGACGATGGTGGGATCTTTCAGATACGGAGCAATCGCCCACTCTCCGGCAAAGATCGTGCGCCGTGCAGGGAATCGGGCCGTTTGGAGATGCTCGAAGGCTTCTCAAATCACTATCTATAGATGCCATGACGATGGAAGCTTTTGTCCTTGGGACGAGCGGTACCATGCCGTTGCCGAACAGGCATCTCACCTCCGTGCTCCTGCGCCGCGAGGGAGAGCTTTTTCTCTTTGATTGTGGTGAGGGAACTCAGGTCAGCCTTCGTCGTCTGAACCTGAAGTGGAAGAAGATCAGTGCGATCTTTGTGTCGCACACCCACGCGGATCACGTCACAGGCCTCCCCGGGATGCTCATGCTTTCGAGCCAGGTAGAGCGTGATGAGCCTCTCTACGTCATTGGTCCTCCCAAGATCAAGGAGTTCGTGGAGGCGAGCCGTGAGGTCCTCGAGATGTATATCAACTACGAGATCATCGTGAAGGAGATCGAGAACCCGGGGCGGAAGCAGGTTGTCTATCAGGGAGAGGGGTACTCGGTCAGGACCGTTCCGCTGAGCCACTCTCGAACCTGTGTGGGATACATCCTGGAAGAAGATCGACGACCCGGGCTCTTCCACCCGGAACGTGCGGAGGAGATCGGGGTTCCACGTGGCCCGCTCTGGGGACGCCTCCAAGCTGGGAACCCTGTCGAGCTCGAAGATGGTTCCACCGTACTGCCCGAGCAGGTGATGGGTTCGGCGCGTGATGGACGGAAGTTCAGTTACGTCACCGACTCACTCCCGTTGCCCACCATTGCAAACGAGGTTCGAAACTCGGACCTGCTTATCTGCGAGGGAATGTTCGAGGACGCTCTGCGAGATACGGCGCATGCCAAGCGTCACATGACCTCTCGCGAGGCGGCGAGGATCGCGGTTGAGGCCGGTGGCATCAAAAAAATGGGCCTCATCCATTACAGCCCCCGTTACACAGATCGCGACTTGAAGCGGCTTCTATCTGAGGCGCAGGAGCTCTTTCCGCCGACCTTCCTCACTCGTGACCGACAGATCATCCCCATCCCTCACGAGGAGCAGCAGTGACCGTGCTGACGGTGGACAACGTATCCAAATCGTACGGTCAGGTTTCGGCGGTTGCCGATGCGACCATGATCGTCGGCAGGGGCGAGGTTGTTGCGCTGCTTGGTCCGAACGGGGCCGGGAAGACGACGCTTATCAGGTGCATCACCGGCTACCACAGACCCGACCGGGGTAGCGTTCGCATCTCCGGCCACGACCCGGCAGAGGATCCGGTGCGCGCGCGAAACCAGATCGGATACGTTCCGGAGCGCATGCCGCTCTACCCCGAATTGACCGCCCGGGAGCATCTTTCGCTCGTCATGGAGTCGGCCGCGGGAGACCACGGTGAAGCGCGCCTCCTGGAGATTGCCGCGCAGATGCTCGTTGATGATCAGCTTGATCGGCCCGTGTCGCAGCTCTCGAAGGGCTATCGACAGCGGGTCGGGATTGCGATGGCACTCGTCCGGAGACCCTCGCTCATCGTGCTCGATGAGCCGATGAATGGACTCGACCCCAATCAGATTGTCTCAGCCCGCGAGACCTTTCGATCAGCGGCGAGAGAGAGCGGAGTGCTTCTTTCGACCCATACTCTCGCGGAGGCGGCCGAACTCTGTGATCGGGCGGTCATTCTAAACCATGGGCGAGTCGTTGCCTCTCTCGATCGGTCGGAGATCCGCAGCTCCCTCACTACCCTGATCGTTGCCGGTGGGGTCAACGACGATTCGCTTGCCGACCTTGCGAAACTCGGACGGATCGAACGACATGAGCAGAAGGGCAGCACGACTGAGATCCAAATCAGATCGACGGGAACCGGTTCGGTTGAGTACTTCGACTGGGCAGTTCGACGCGGGCTTCGACTCGAGGCTTTGATGCCCGCGTCCGACGGTCTGCGAGAGCTCTTCGCGAGCCTCACGCGGGAATTGGAGGAGGAATGAGGGCGGTCCTTCGAAAGGAACTTCAGGTCTACTTCTCCTCGGCGACCGCCTACGTCGTTCTCGCCGGGTTGCCTCTCTTTGCGTCGGCCTGGTTCTTCTCTGTCTCAGACTTCTTTGGTACCGGGATGGCGAGCCTCCGCGCCTTCTACGGAATCATGCCCTTCGCACTCGTGATTTCGCTACCCGCCCTGTCGATGCGTATGTGGTCGGAGGAGCGCAGAGAAGGGACCGACGAGGTGCTCTTTGTGCTGCCCGTTTCGGATTTGAAGCTTGTCGTGGCGAAGTTCTCTGCGGCGATGATCGTTGTCATCGCCGCTCTTGGCGCGACCCTTCTTGTCCCTCTATCGCTTGCCGGGTACGGCGCGCTTTCGAACGGAGAAGGCCTCTCGCGATACATCGGTCTTGTAGGACTTGCTGCGGCAATCCTGTCGGTGGGTCAGCTACTTTCTGCCGTCACCAAGAATCAGATCGTCTCGTTTCTATCCACGGCCGTGCTCTCCCTCTCATTCACGCTGGTGGGGGCGATCGAAACCGACGGGGTGGTGCGGGACGCAGCTCGGTTTCTTTCGTTCGATGTACGGTACGCCGACTTTGCGCGCGGGCTGGTCTCCACCGATGACCTCGGCTTCTACGCCGGGTTTAGTGCACTTCTCACCTTGGCTGCCGTGACCCTCATTGATCGCCGCAGGGGCCGTGTTCCGCGGCGCCGTCGAATCAGGCACCTCCTTCTTGGGTTGCTCATCGTCCTGACCACGGCGAACCTCTCCGTTTTTCGCCTTCGGATCGATACCACGAGAGACCGGGTTCACACACTTGCACAGGCGACGACCGACCTGCTCTCCTCGTTAGAAGACCAGGTGAGCATCACCTACGCCATCTCCGACCGGCTCAGGGATCAATTCCCGGCTCCCGAGCAGATCGTCGACCTTCTGCGGGAGTACGAGCGTACTTCAAGAGGCCGAGTCTCTGTACGGACGGTCGATCCGGTCGCGAGTGACCGAACAGCCGAGTTTGAAGAGGCGGGTGTCATTGGGCAGCAGCTTGAGGTGACCGAGGCCGGCGAACAGACGCTTGCCCTGGTCTACAGTGGAATCGTGGTGGAGTATCTCGACCGTCGGACCGTTCTGCCCTTTGTTTTTTCAACTGATCTTCTCGAGTACGACGTGACCCGATCGCTGCGTGACCTGGTTCGCGACGGGAATGACCGGGCAATCGTCATCGACAGTGCCGACCCAGGCCGCACGCCGCTCGCCACGAGCCACTCCTTGCTGCTTCAACGCATTGGAACAGGCTTTGACGTTGAGGTTGCGCGCGCAGACGATCCCGTACCGGATGATGTTGATGTCGTGATCGTGCCGGCTGCTCACGAGCTGCCACAGAGCGCTGTCGCCGGGATCGCGAGCTATCTCAATCGGGGAGGCTCAGTACTCATCGCCGTGGACACGGTCTCTGTCTCGATTGACGAGGGCCTCGAGGCGGGCTCGCCCGAAGAGCCTCCTATCTTAGCATTGCTTATGACCTTCGGTATTGAGCTGCGAGCCGGTCTGATGCTCGATGTGAACGCGGCTCAGATTCCTGTTGAAGAGGTGAGCGGTGGCTTCCGCGTCGCCCGTCTCTACCCTTATCCCTACTGGATAGAGGTAGAACGCTCCTATACGTCGGATACACATCCCATCACACGACGGTTCGGCGGACTCACGCTCTACTGGCCCTCCAGTCTCGAACTCGCCGACGGAGGAACGCAGGCGGAGATCGTTGCCGCAACGAGCCCCGACGCGAGAAGTGCCGCAGAGCCGTTTACGCTGGGCCCGCTCGAGACCTCGTCGCTCTTCTCTCAGGCGCGGCCAACCGGACAACGGGGCCTCGTCGCTGTCGCTTCGGACGAGACGAGTGGCGGAAG
>JANQQY010000678.1 GCA_028284845.1 Spirochaetales bacterium | reverse complement strand
GTGAAGTCACCACGGTCCCGTCGCTGGAAGGAGAGAATCTCCTCCTGGAATCGGAGCCGCACCCCATTCTCGTTGAGCAATCCTTCCATGATTTCGCCGGCGCGCTCGTTCAGATGACGAGGCATCACCTGTGGCGTGGCGCCGACAAGCGTCACCTTCTTGCCGAGCTTCCGTAGCTCCGCAGCGACCTCGACGGCGAGCACGCCCATTCCGTCAACAAGGACGCGACGAGCCTTCCTCGCCGCTGCACGGAGGGCTTCAAGATCAGCCGCCGACCGAAGGACATGGTAGGAACCAGCTTCCCGCGACTGCACGGTCGGCGGATAGAGGGGCTCTGCGCCGGTGGCAAACACCAGGGCACCGTAAGAGTGGACGGAGTCATCGTCGAGCGTTACCGACCGATTGACCTGATCAATCTGTGAAACGGACGTCCCGTTCACGAGCGTGACGCGATGTTCCGAGTACCACTCCTTTGAGTGTAGCGAGAAGGCGTCTACCGGAGTGTCGTTCGCGAGGTTTTTGCTCAGCTTAGTGCGCTTGTACGGGAGCTGCTCCTCAGCGTTGACGAGAAGGACTCGTTCCGCCTTCTGCTCAACAAGAGTGCGAACCGCAGAGACCCCTGCAATTCCACCCCCAACCACAATAACGTCCCATGCACTCATCCCATCATCCTTGCTTGCTCGCTCGTGAAGCGATCAGGTATAATCTCCAAACCCTATCAAAATCCTTACCTGCTTTCTACCAAAGGGGCGACGATGTCTACAATCGCAACCACCTACCTCGGACTGGCTCTCCCAAGCCCTGTGATCGTTTCGAGTTCGAGTCTGACAAACAGCGTCAACGGCATCACACGGGCAGCCGAAGCCGGCGCAGGAGCGGTTGTCGTGAAATCGCTCTTTGAAGAACAGATCGACGCCGAATTCGCCCGGGACGCTATGGCAGTCGACCTCTCCCAACACCCGGAGGCAGCGGAGTACGTTGGATCGATGAGTAAGCACCACGGTCCGGCCGACTACCTACGGTTACTTGAGTCTGCCAAGCGGTCCGTGGAGATTCCCATCATCGCAAGCGTTAACTGTGTCTCACCTGAGTGGTGGACCAACTACGGTTCGCAGATTGCCACCACGGGTATTGATGCACTTGAGCTCAATGTCGCGATCATGCCTCGGTCGGGAGAGCCTGCGGATGAGATTGAAAACCGATACGTAGAGACCGTCGCGTCAATCGCGTCCCGCATCGACATCCCGATCGCGGTAAAAATCGGGCCCTATTTCACAAGTCTGCCTCTTATCGCAGCTCGCCTGCGAGACGCGGGAGCGAAGTCTCTGGTGCTCTTTAACCGTTTCTACCAGGTGGACGTGGATATCGACTCAGAGTCCATCACCAGCGGCTATCAATTGTCTGCTCCTGAAGAGATCCCGACGACGCTCCGCTGGACGAGTATTCTCTCCGGATCGATCGGCGTAGAAATCGCCGCATCAACCGCGATCTACACGGGAAGCGACGCGATCAAGATGATTCTCGCCGGTGCCCAGGTGACCTATCTGTGCTCAACGATCTACAAGAACGGCTACCCAAGAATCTCAGAGGTGAACTCAGAAATCGAGGCCTGGATGAGCTACAAAGGATACGATTCCATCGAGTCGTTCCGGGGCAAGCTCCGTCAGTCCTCAAGCGAGTCTCCGGAGAGATACGAGCGACTTCAGTACATCAAGGCGCTTACGTCGGCGAACTGACGAGCGGCGGCGCGACCCCGTTTATTCGGGCTCTCAGTCGGGCGAATGCAAGCGCAATCGAGTCCCAGATCCGCCGTACAAAACCGGCCGGCTCCTGGGGTGGAACCGTGATGACTGAACTCACGAGCTCTACATCGCCAAGATGAACCGACACGTTTCCAACCTCAACGGCCGAGTCGGAACGTACCATCGAATCAACCTGGGTCATCTCACCTCGAAGCGCAGAAACCTGACCACGAGGAATCGTTACCTGAAACGATCCGGGAGCCGACGGTGACACGAAACGAACAGCTGCACCGTAGACGCGAATCGGTTCGAGCTCCGGATGCGCGAATCGAACGTTCTCGAACGCTTCAAAACCGTAGTCCAGAAGCGTCGCCGCGTCGCGTTCGCGCAGGCTCGAACCCTCCCGTGCAGTCGTCGCCTCGACTCCAAGGAGCACCACGATCAGTCGCCGCCCTTCGCGCGACGCGGTCACCGCGATGTTGTAACCGGAGGCGGGGATGTAACCGGTCTTGAACCCGTCGGCGCCCGGATACGATCGAAGCAAGCCGTTCCGATTGGCCTGCTCAATGCCGACGTCTTCGGGCGTGCCACTCAGATTCTCCGACCCCGGGTAGAGATATCGATCGACCTCGTAGTAGCGCTCAATCGCCGTAGGATAGTCGGCAAGATGGCCCAGGAGGTATCTCCCGAACGCCCGAGCCGTGATGCTGTTCCGATCGCTTATCCCACTCGGTTCAACGAACCGCATGTCGACGATGCCGCGTTCCAGAGCGCTACGCTCCATCCTCCGCGCAAACTCTTGCATACTTCCGGAAACCCGGGCAGCGACCTCGACGGCGGCATCGTTGCCGGAGCTCACAGACAGGCCAAGAAGGAGTTCGTGCAGTGAGACAAGCTGACCGGACCGAAGGAACATCAAGGAGGAGCGCGGGGGCTGACTTGTCGCGAGTCCGGCCTCTGAGGGTTGCGACCGCCGGTGAAGATCGAGTTCACCCTGTGCCACCGCCGCCAACGCCACATCGATGGCAACAACCTTGGTAAGGCTGGCGGGTGGAATGACCAGGTCCGCGCTCTTGGCGTAGAGCACCGTGTTCGTCGCTGCCTCAATGAGGATTGCCGAGCGAGCTGCAAGTTCCGGCGGGAGCGCCACGCCCTCAACCGCCGGCCAATACGTCTCCCGGAGAACGACCTCCCCGGTGGTCTGACCATACGCAGACCGGACAAGGAGCACCGCGCAAAGAGCAAGAAGGAGTGATCGACATCGAAGTGACACGACGCGAGACTATCTCAGATTTATCCGGCTTGCGAGCGAGCCCGGCGAAGATTACTCTTTGACGATGCGGTGTCCGCGATGCCTCTCGATGGAGGACAAGGTAATCGAATCCCGAACGCTGGCCGACGGAACGAGCATCCGGCGCCGGCGCGAATGCATCTCCTGCGGCTACCGCTACACCTCATACGAGCGAGTCGACGAACGGCCGTTGATGGTCGTCAAGTCACGCGGTGGAAGAGAACCGTTTGACCGGGACAAGCTTGAGCGCGGCATTCTTCAGGCCGTTCGCAAACGACCGGTCTCTCAGAATCAGGTCGACGAGGTGCTCAATCAAATCGAGGACGAGTCGATGAATCGTGGAAAATCGTCACACGAGGTCGACTCTCAGGCGCTCGGTGAGATGGTTCTTGATCGACTCTACGAACTCGACAAGGTCGCCTATGTGCGGTTCGCATCGGTCTACCGAAACTTCGAGAACGTTGAGGAGTTCCTGAGGGAGATCGAGCAGCTCAGCGGCGACAAGGATCAGAGCAAAAAAAAGGAGCTGCCGTAGCAGCTCCTCTTCGATTCAATGGTTCTACCAACTATCTACCATGTCGTCCGGGTCACGACTCTCATCGGCGAAGAGGTCAGTAAGAACTCGCAGCCCATCAAAGTAGACGTAGTAGGTACCGTAGGTCTCCATGAGGTCGGGCTCAATCATAAATCCCATGATCTGAAGGCCCATGCGATCGTTGTAGTGGAAGTCCTGCTGCACGATCGTGGGAGGCACAGCAACCGTGAGCTCCTTCCAGCCCGAGAAATTTAGCGTGCCCATCTCCAGCATGTTCACATTGCCAAAGTAGTCGCCCACGATCACATAGAGCCGGTGATTAAAGTTCCGCCCCACGACCCATACATTGATCGTCTTGGTGATGCCGGGTACGGCGAGTGGACGAATCGGTTGGACGTAGATCTCGTGATTTCCGCGGCGGAAGAAAGACGCTTTGACACCAAGGACGTACTGGTCCTGAGCGGCGATTCCAAGGGCCTCTTCCTCGGGAAGATCCTCCTTGTCATTTGGTCCGCCTTCGAATCGTCGGCTCTCGATGACTCCCTGGTCAATCGGCATATAGACGCGCCAGAATCCAGGATCCTCGAACTTCGAGATCGAGATTTCTTGCAGGCGCTGCTGTGCAGTATCAACTCCGATCTCCGAGGCGTTCGGAGCGGCCTGCTGGGCAAAAGCGGTCGCCGTGACGGCAAGAATCAGTGTGATAAGCAGTACACGCTTCATCGATCTCTCCTACTGTGGCTGTTCAGTTCCCCAGACGTCCGAGACGAACTCTGGGTTGGCGAGGCCTTCGCCATCGAACGGCGTTTCAAACATGTCGGTCAGAACTTTGATGTGGTCGAGGTAGAAGTGGAATCCGGCGACCGACTCTTCAGGACGCGTCCAGAGGACGATCTTGAGCAGATCCATTCGCCGACGATTCGGCACAAACCGAACTGCTCGCGGAATGTAGTTCGGAATCTCAACATCAAGGTTGCGCCAACCGGCGTAGCCAAGGTCTCCGACTTTGAGCGTGTGCACGACACCGCGATAGTCGCGAACGATAAGTTCAAGGTAGTAGTCGTAGTTGCTGCCCCACGCCCACAGATCGATCGCCAGGGGGCGTCCAGGGATGGTGATAGGGACGGCGATCGGATTTCCGTCATCGTCGACCTCTCCAAGAGTCGGGAAGAACTCAAGGAAGTTGTAGCCGCGACGCGTGAACGAGGCTTGCACACCAAGGACGCCAGGATTGCTGGTCTCTTCTTCTGCCGGGAGAATCAATGCCTCGGGCTGGACTCCGCCTTCAACGTCTTCTGAGTCGACAAGTTCATAGGCGAACGGGAATCTAAAGGTCGCGGCCTCGCCTTCCGGTTCTTCGGTCGCGAGGAACTTTCCGCCCTGCACAACCCATTCGTACATGCCGCCGTCATCGAAATCTTCGAGGACAATGGACATCCAGTTCCGCGTCACCTCGTCAGCTCCAACGGAGGCGGCGAGCAGCAGTACCAGCAGTATCGAGACCACAATGCCTCGTCTCATGCTATAGCTCCTTTACCCAGACTATCGGCAGAATATCAAGATCTGGTCCGAGTATATTTCCCGCCAAATACCGTGTCAAACACTTTTCCGGCAAGGAGAAGGGCTATCGGACGCGGTCGTTCACGATCAGTTGTGAATCTACTCGAACGCTTCCAGGACCGCCAGACACGCCGTCCGTGAGCCCGGATATCACATCGTTATGCACACTTGCGATCACTTTGAACGGCGAGGCGGAGGCATCCGCGCCGAACAGGAAGAGACCAACCGGCTCGTTCTGCAAGAACTCGACGACAAGTGCACCGACCTCCCCGGAGACGAAAAGCGCCACCAGCGTCGACTCTTCCAGGGAGATCGATTGGACATGGGATCTGACGGCTTCGCGACCTGCTCGACGTTCGATCAGGAGCTCACGGAACTCGATCTCCGCTGCCCTCAGGGCCGAGATAAAGAGCTGCGCCGCGTCAACCGGCTGCGCCTCACCTTCTCCGACGACAACAACGATCGACCGTCCGTCCACCCGATTCGCCCACGACACAACGACCTGCGCCGCCTCGTGAAGAGCACGATCCGGCGAAAACCAGATCCGCGTGTGCGACGAAGGAGATCCCTCGGTCTCCGGATTGGAGATCGACTCGTCTGCCGTTTGGTCAAAGTAGACAAAAGGGAGCTCAGGAAATGTCGATATCAGCTCGTCCGACAGGAGCGACACGTAGGGGCTCAGCGCAACACGGTCCGGCGCGGACGCCCGTATTCGTTCTTCGATCGGAAGCTCCGAAAGTCGCACTCCATCAAACCACTCGATTTCTAGACGATAGCCCTCAGACCGAATACCACGCTCAAGCTCGGTCTCGAATAGGGCCGGGTCAGGGAGAGTGGAGCGTTGCGCCGGGTCACCAACGTAGAGAATGGTTGGTCGGCACCCGACAAGCACCCCACACATGATGAAGAGGAGTCGGCAGA
>JANQQY010000642.1 GCA_028284845.1 Spirochaetales bacterium | reverse complement strand
ACTTGCCGAGACGCATCAGACGCTTGTGATGAACGACCTTCGCAGTCGGGTTGTGATCCAGACCGATGGTCAGATCAAGACCGGAAGAGACGTGGCGATTGCCGCAATGCTTGGCGCCGAAGAGTGTGGGTTCGCAACCAGCGCACTCATCTCCGTCGGCTGCATCATGATGCGCAAGTGCGAGAAGAATACCTGCCCTGTCGGCGTTGCGACACAAGACCCACGGCTCCGGGAGAAGTTCGCCGGGCGTCCGGAGGATGTCGTCAACATGATGACCTTCATCGCCGAGGACCTCCGCCTGATTATGGCTGAGCTTGGCGTACGCACCTTTGACGATCTCGTTGGGCGAAACGATCTGCTTGAGGCCGATGAGGCGGTTCGTCAGTGGAAAGCGCACGGCGTCGATCTCTCGGCAGTCCTCTCGCCGCCGGTGAAAAAGAATCCGTCAAGCCCGGTCATCTGCTGCATTCCACAGGACCACGGGATCGCCCGGGTGCTCGATCGCACGCTCATTGAGAAGTGTGCGGCTGCAATCGAAGACGGTGAGAAGGTCGACTTTGAGTTGCCTATTCGCAACACCGACCGAACGGCCGGGACGATGCTCAGCCACGAGATCGCAAAGCGTCACGGATTGGCCGGGCTCCCGGATGACACGATCCACGTAAAGCTCAAGGGATCAGCAGGACAGAGCTTCGGCGCGTGGCTTTCGCATGGGGTGACACTCGAACTCGAGGGCGATGCGAACGACTATGTTGGAAAGGGACTCTCAGGCGGTCGGATCATCGCCTATCCACCGGCGGGAAGCCGGTTCGTCCCGAGCGAAAACATCATCATTGGCAATGTCGCTCTCTACGGAGCGGTGAAGGGCCAGGCGTTCTTCCGAGGTACCGCCGCGGAACGCTTCTGCGTCCGAAACTCGGGTGCGCATGTCGTCATTGAGGGCGTTGGAGATCACGCCTGTGAGTACATGACCGGCGGTCGCGCGGTCATCCTCGGCGGCACGGGGCGCAACTTCGGCGCCGGAATGAGCGGCGGGATCGCCTACGTCTATGACACGATCGGAGACTTCGAGAGCAAGGTGAATCCTGGGATGGTTGAGGTGGTCCGAGTCGAGACCGATGACGAGGCGGCCGAACTTCGTGAGTTGATTGAGCTTCATCATAGCTACACCGAAAGTGCGGTGGCGGCGCGAGTTCTCGACGCATGGGACGAGAGCCTTGAGAGGTTCCACAAGGTCATCTCGCCGGCCTATCGAAGGGTGCTTGAACTCCAACGCGAGAAGAAGGAGGCCGTTCATGGGTAAGCCCACCGGCTTTATGGAGTACGGTCGCCAGACCGTCGTCGACAGAGAGCCTCTTGAGCGCATCAAAGACTTTGATGAGTTTCACGAACACTTATCTGATCAGGACCGAAAGGATCAGGGCGCTCGCTGCATGGATTGCGGCGTACCCTTCTGCCAGTCGAACTACGGGTGCCCGGTCGACAATCTTATTCCCGAATGGAACGACCTGATCTACAAGGGGAAGTGGGAAGATGCCCTGTGGCGCCTCCTGAAGACCAATAATTTCCCCGAGTTCACCGGGCGGGTCTGTCCGGCGCCGTGCGAGAGCGCCTGTGTGCTTGGTATCAACGAGCCGCCTGTCACCATCAAGGACAATGAGGCGACGATTGCGGATCGAGGCTACGATTCCGGGTTGATGATCCCGAGGCCTCCCGCTGTTCGCACCGGAAAGCGGGTGGCTATCGTTGGCAGCGGCCCTGCAGGGTTGGCGGCTGCAGACCAATTAAACAAGGCCGGTCACTTGGTTACCGTCTACGAGCGTGCTGACCGCATTGGTGGGCTGCTCATGTACGGCATACCAAACATGAAGCTCGACAAGGCATTGGTGGATCGGCGAACCGGGATCCTTGCGGCAGAGGGGATCGAGTTTCGAACCGGTGTGGCCGTGGGTCTCGACATCGATCCAAACGACCTTGTGGAGGAGTTCGACGCCGTTCTTCTTGCCTGCGGGGCGACCAACCCTCGAGATCTTCCCATTCCTGGTCGCGACCTCAACGGCGTCCATTTTGCAATGGAGTTCCTCCACGCAAACACCAAGACGCTTCTCGATCTGGGAGGCACCATCCCGGCCGGATCGCAGAACGGCTTTATCTCCGCCAACGGAAAAAAGGTCATCGTCATTGGCGGGGGTGATACCGGCAACGACTGTATTGGCACGTCGATGCGGCACGGATGCTCGCAGCTAGCAAACTTTGAGTTGTTGCCAAAGCCGGCTTCCGAGCGGACGAGTGAGTACCCCTGGCCGACCTATCCGCGACTCTATAAGCAGGATTACGGGCACGAGGAAGTCGACGCGAAATTCGGAAGTGATCCCCGTGAGTACTCAATCCTCACCAAGGAGTTCACCGGCGATGGATCCGGAAACCTCTCGGGACTGAGGACCGTGCGTGTGAAATGGGAGAAGAAGCCCGGTGAGCGGCCCTCCTTCACTGAGATCCCGGGTTCAGAGGAAGAGTGGGAAGCCGATCTCGTGCTTCTTGCACTCGGCTTCCTGGGTCCAGAGCAGGCGATTCTTGATCAGATCGAAGTTGATCGCGATCCGCGGAGCAATGTAGCGGCTGAGTACGGGCACTTCGCCACCTCGAAGGAAAAGGTCTTTGCAGCCGGCGACGCGCGTCGGGGACAGAGCCTCGTAGTGTGGGCGATCAAGGAGGGTCGCGGGGCGGCGTACCAGATCGATCGATACTTGATGGGCGACGAGGGGACACTTCAGGGCTCCTGAGGTGGTTTATTGACCTTTAAAGTGATTCTTGGTTACTTATGGGGCCACCTCAGGCAGGAAGGAATGTGATGTACGCAATGGTCGAAATTCAGGGCGGTCAGTATAAGGCCGCCAAGGGCGAGAAACTCACCGTTGATCTGGTAGCTCACGAGAAGGGCGATGTGGTCGAGTTTGACAACGTCTTGATGATTCGTGACGACAAGAAGATCAGTATCGGCGAGCCCTATGTGAAGGGTGCCAAGGTCAAGGCCGTCGTTGAAGATCACATTCGTGACAGCAAGGTGCTTGTCTACAAGTACAAGCGTAGGAAGCGCTACAAGCGACTGAAGGGGCATCGGCAGCACTACACGATCCTGCGAGTGGAGGAGATCTCAGCGAAGTGATCTTTGTCCGCGTGATCCGTGAAGGCAATGGGTGCCTTCGTTCGATGCACGCGGGTGGACACGCCTCGGACGGCGTAGGGCTTTTTGGGAAGAACGTCGTCTGTTCTGCGGTGAGCAGTCTGCTTCGAGCATTTGCGGGAGCGGTCGCGCGTCGTGACGGGGTTGAAGCCAGGGGCCGTAGTTCCGGTCCCGGAGAGATGGACGTTCTAATAGACAGCGTCAGCGGAGATGAAGTCGATTGGATGGAGGGCGCAACAAGCGTCCTGGTAGAGGGGCTGTCACGGCTCGTGGCGGAAGTACCGAACGAGTTGGACGTTGAAATACAGGAGATAGGGAATGGCACATAAGAAGGGTGGCGGAAGTAGTAAGAATGGGCGCGACTCGAATGCTCAGCGACTCGGCGTAAAACGCTTTGGTGGTGAGTTCGTCAGTGCCGGCTCGATTCTCGTGCGACAGCGCGGTACGCGGTTCCACCCAGGTGTGAACGTTGGGAAGGGACGCGACGATACCCTCTTTGCGAAGGTTGACGGCCGAGTCGTCTTTGCAGAGCGAAAGGGTCGCAAGCACATCTCTGTCGAGCCTGTCGCCGCTGAATAGAGTTGCAGAGCTTCGTAGACGAAGTCGTTGTACACGTCGCCTCCGGTGCCGGTGGTTCCGGATCGGTCTCATTCCGGCGTGAGAAGTACGTCCCAAAAGGCGGACCTGACGGGGGAGATGGAGGCAAGGGTGGCGATGTCGTCGTCCGAGTCCGCAACGACCTCAGAACGCTCATCCACCTCACAAGAAGCAGTTCAATCCATGCCGAGCGCGGGCGCGGTGGCTCCGGCCGAAACCGGCACGGTGCCGACGGCAAAGATGCCGTAATCGAAGTTCCTCCCGGAACGGCGATCTACGACAATCGCACCAACGAACTCCTCCACGACTTCCCCAACGTGGGTGACGAACGGACGATGCTCGTGGGGGGGCGTGGCGGAAAGGGGAACGCCCACTTCAAGACCTCTCGAAACCAGACACCCCGATTTTCCCAACCGGGCGAGGCCGGCCAGGAGCGCGAGCTTCGAATCGAACTGCGGTTGGTCGCGGACGTCGGGCTTGTGGGGAAGCC
>JANQQY010000631.1 GCA_028284845.1 Spirochaetales bacterium | reverse complement strand
CTCCACGCTCCATTGAGGGAGAGATGCCAGGGTGAGAAGGATCGATCGTAGGCTCGGGCGCTCTCCTCGTCCGGGAAGGGAACCAGGCAACTGGTCATCGGGAGCCGATTCACGGATGTGATCTCAGGCGTCTCCCACCATCGCGAGGAGAGCCCGGAGATGCCCGATTGTTCGGCACGTCGGCGCGATCGCATGGGGCAGTCCCTACTTTTCCATCGTAGTGATTGCGAGCACCGGTGTGTAGGGAGTCGGCATCTTGGCGGGGAGTTCAACACAGAGCATCCCATGAGCCTGCGTGAAGTCGCAGCCTCCAGATCCGAGAAGTCTGACACCGGCAACGTAGGTCGAAGGCGGAATGCTCCTGATGACTGCCGCATTACGCTGTGGCCGTCCCATCAGAAAGGCGTAGATGGTGTCCTGCTTCCGAGTGAATCGGATGTCGGACTCCACCCACGAGACCTGATCTTCCTTAAATCCGTCCAGTACTACCGAACTGGGACCCTCGCCAAAGAGATCCCACGGTCGCGTGCCGTGAATCGCCTCACCGTGCACCTCGAACCACGACGAGAGCTCGTTGAGAATCCACCTGGCATCCTCGTCGATTGAGCCATCCGGCCGTTGCAAGACATTCAAGAGCATCGTTCCATTCTTGGAGACAATGTCGATGAGCATCTCGATGATATGCCCCGGACGCTTGTACTCTCGTTTCACATCGTAGAACCAGTTTCCAATGCAGGTATCGGTCTGCCACGGCTCATCTGAGATTCCAGGGAGCTGACTCTTCTCAACGTCGAGCACACCCACCCGGTGAATCTCCGGGCGGCGATCCTTCTGGTTGTACACCGCGCGGTTCTCACCGTGCGTCGCGACGGAGGTGTTGTAGAGGTGGGCCACCGCGGCAAGCCCGTGCCGGAACGCCTCATTCCCCGGTGGGGAGGAGTCGGGACCGGGACGGTGCGGATCACCGGCTCCAAACGGCAACGCTCCATCCGAATAGAGGAGATCGGGCTTGAACCGATCGATGAGTTCTTTCATGACCGCAAGCCAGTAATCACGGAACGTAGTGTTCGTAGTGTACCAGGGGGTTAGGTCTAGGTTGCCGACGTCACCGGCGTGCTCTTGGTTGTCAAGGTAGATATCCGCGTACACCGGATCGGATCCATCGTATGGCACGCCTGCGTATGGTCCATGCGTGTCGTGCCACTTGTTGGTGCGCCACCAGCTAAAGGTGGCGCCCAGGTGTTCAGTCAGGCCAAAGGGAAGGCCCTCGTTCCGTGCCGCGTCCGCCCAGAGTCTGCAGATGTCCTTCTGCGGACCAATGCGTACGGAGTTGAATCGATTCAGCGCCGAGTCGTAGGCAAAAAAGTGATCGTGATGCATTGCCTGTCCCACGAAGTACCTGGCGCCCGCCTTTGTATAGAGACTCATGAGCTCTTCGGGCTCGAATCGCTCAGCCTTCCAGAGAGCGCACACGTCCTTGTAGCCGAATGTCGAGGGGTGGCCGTAGTGACGGACATGGTAGAGGTTCTGCGGCCGGCCTTGGATGTACATGTTGCGGGCGTACCAATCGCCGAACATCGGAACGCTCTGCGGACCCCAGTGACTCCAGATCCCAAGCTTGGCATCACGAAACCATTCGGGACATGGGTGGGACCCCAGGGAGTCAAAGGTCGGTTCGTAGTGCTGGTTGCTCATCGTGATGACTATCCTTTGAGGGCTCCAATCATTACGCCCTTGATGAAGTAACGTTGCAGGAAGGGATAGAGGCAGAGTATGGGGAGGGTTGAGACCACGATAAAGGCACTCTTGAGAATGTCCTCGTTGACGTCCCTTGAGCTCCCCTCGTACGAGTCGAGTCCGGTCGCGAGGTCTCCCCTGAACTGATTCTGTATCAGCAGCTCCCGCAGAAAGAGTTGTAGCGGGAAGAGCCTTCGGTCGCTGAGGAAGATCATCGCAGCAAACCACGAGTTCCAATGAGCGACCCCGTAGTAGAGGACCATGACCGCGATCACCGGCTTTGAGAGTGGCACAATGATTCTGAAGAAGATTGCGGCGGGCTCCGCACCATCGATTCGCGCCGACTCCTCCAGGCTGTCCGGGATACTCATAAAAAAGGTCCGCATGATGATCAGATTCCAGACGCTGATCAGCGTGGGCAGGATGATGGCGAGACGCGTGTTCAGGAGACCAAGCGACCTGACCAGAAGGAATCGTGGAATGAGGCCGCCATCAAAAAACATGGTGATCACAACAACGATCATCATGAGGCGCTTCCAGTACGCCTTGCTCGCAAGGACATACGCCAGCAACCCGGTGAAAAAGACATTCGCCGCCGTGCCCACCACGACGTAGAAGATGGTGTTCGCGTAGCCGGTTGCGATGCTCGGATACTGAAAGGTGAGTCGATACCCCTGTAGTGAGAAACCTTGCGGACCAAGGAGGAGCCCGGAGACGGCGTTCAGCCGATCAGGAAGACTCAGCGAAGCGAAGACCACGTGCAGGAACGGGTAGAAAGTCGCTATCCCCAAGAAGATCAGGAGTAGATAGTTGAGCGTATCAAAGAGGTAGTTGCCGGCTCTCTTCATCGGACACCTACCAGAGACTCGATTCGTTGACCCGCCGGCTCAGCGCATTCGCGGCAGTAATCAGAATCAAGTTGGCGACAGAGTTGAAGAGCCCAACGGCGGTGCTGAAGCTGTAGTTGCTTTCGAGTAGGCCCTTCCTGTAGACGAAGGTCTGAATCACGTCCGCCGTTTCGTAGATGACAGGGCTGTAAAGCAGGAAGATCTTCTCGAATCCGATCGACATCATGCGACCCATTCGCAGTATCAAGAGGACAACAATCGTTGGAGCGATCCCGGGAAGGGTCACTGAGATCACCTTGCGAAAACGGCCGGCGCCGTCGATGTCGGCAGCATCGTAGAGCTGGGTATCGATACCTGAGAGGGCGGCGAGGTAGATGATCGATCCCCAGCCAATCTGCTGCCAGATCTCCGTAGTCACATAGACCGTACGGAAGTACTCGGGTCGGGAGAGCAGGTTGATGCGATCAAATCCAAGCGCGGCAAGGAAGTCGTTCACCACTCCCCTGCTCGAGGTGAACTCGAGAATCATGCCGCAGATCACCACCATCGAAATGAAGTGCGGAAGATAGGAGACGGTCTGGATCGTCTGCTTGAATCGTTTGTGCCTCACTTCATTGAGCAGAAGCGCCAAAATGATCGGGGCCGGAAAACCCCAGATCAGGTTCAGCAGATTGAGAGCAATCGTGTTTCGAACGAGTCGCCAGAAGAAGTACGAACCAAAGAAGTCGGTGAAGTGCGTGAATCCTGCCCAGGGACTCCCAAGAATTCCAAGCCGAGGACTGAAGTTCTTGAATGCTATGAGGGCACCGTACATCGGCCCGTAGTGAAAGATGAGAAAGAAGGCGAGACCCGGGATCGCGAGCGCGTAGAGCGATCGGTACATGCTGAAGTCGCGTCTGAGCATCCGCCCAAAATCGCGGCGACGCTGATCCGCGCGCCTGTCTAGTGTGGTGCTCGACATCGTACCCTCCACATCTGTTCACCGAATTGCATAAGAGCGAGCCTTCGCGGCCCGCTCTCATGAACATCAGTAATGCTCAGAGCCGTGGTTCCTACAGTCGTGCGTTGTAGCGATCGTAGGCAGCCTGGGTCATCTCGATAACCTCGGCCACGCCCATGCGTTCTAGCGTTGCGACATACTCATCCCAGACATCCATTGTCTGCACACCAAGAAGGATCTGCTCGATCGTCTCCTGCGTGTAGGTCTTGATGTCGGTCATCAGATTCGCCATCCGAGCGGATTCGGCGGAGGTGTAGGTGATCCTGTCCGGAAGGAAGAGATCGTAGTCCGAGCCCTCACGCCAGACGCGAGTCTGCTCAAGATTGAACGGAGTGTAGGCTGCAAACGCTGCGGAGACGTCCATCAGCCGGGAGGTGCCGTTGTCGCTCTTCGCCCACTTGTGAATGTCTGCGACAGGGACGATGTACTCCTTCTGACCGTTCACGATGTCGTACGACTCGCCAAGAACACCCCAGTTCAGAAGGTCGGCACCTTCCTGACTGTATCCATAGTCGACCCATCGAAGGGCGGCCTCTACGACCGGACTGTCTGCGGTCACCGTTGTCCAATGGCCGGCACCAACGCGGTCAAAGTTCCACGACGCATACCGCTTGCCGTTCGAGTGAACGGGGTACGGAGCGGCGACCATGTTGTAGTTTGGATCTGCCTCCTGACCCGGGTCGTTAAAGATGGGGAAATGGTTCTCCCAGACGTAGGTCATCCCATACTCACTGTTGATCACAGCGGCCTGATGCGTGCTCACGTCCATCAGGAGCCCTTCCGGATCGATCAGACCCTCTTCGACTCCTGCAACAAGCGCCTCCATGTAGTCTCGGTAGGCATCTGTCACACGTGAGTAGACGACACGGCCGGTCTCCGGATCGAGCATGAAGTCACGGTCAAGGACACCGTATGAGCTTGAGAGCGCTCGCTCAAAGGTGAGTCCACGTCGGCTACCAAAGACGTAACCATCGTCGTCCACAAGCCCTTCGCTCTTGAACGCCCTCCAAGCGGTCCACCACTCATCGATCGTCTCGGGCATCTCAAGCCCAACCGCGTCGAGCCAGTCCTGCCGCACCATCAGGCCGATGTAAGGCCGCTGCACGTAGTCGGGGTCGTATCGCATAAATCCGAGATACTGCCCGTTGTCGTTGACGACCGTTCGTCGGAATTCAGGCACGGTCTCAAGGAATCCCACGTAGTTCGGAGCGAGGCCGGCATCGAAGGAGTCGTCCAGGCTCATGATCAGGCCGTCGTCGTACGCCTTCTGAATGCCACCGGAGTAGGCAGACCAGGCACTCTGGACGAGGTCAGTCATGTCGCCTGATGCGATCATGATGCTGAGCTCCGCGTTGTGGTCGCTCGGATTGGTCCACTCGATGTTGATCCCAAGCCGCTCTTCCATTACCTGATAGGCAATGATGTCCTCGGTTGTCGTATAGTGACGCTGGGAGTGGCCCGGGTTCTGGAAGAACGTAACTACTGGCGGACCCTCTCCGGCAGTCGCATCCTGCTCGCCGGTTGCAAAGAGTGGCCCCGCGGCGAGAGCGAGTATCAGTAGCGTGAATGACAACGTTTTCATGTCTACCTCCTTGGCACCATGAAATTGAGTTGGCACATGGTCAGCCCGGATTCGCCACCGCGCAAGAGTCGGCTCTGACGATCGTGCCAAGATAGAAAAGTGATACAGGGTTCGCGGGATGGTCGCGGCCGGATTCACACATTGACCGATGCGGCCGTCCGAAACCCGTTGGGTGTCACTCCCGTAACCTTCTTGAAGTTCCTGTGGAGCGTTAGAAGACTCGAGAAACCCGCCATTGGCGCTATGGTCTTGAGCGGGAGATCGGTTGTGCGAAGGAGCCGCTGAACCTCTTCCACCCTCCGCTCAGTGAGGTAGTCCTTGAAGTTGATCCCAACAATGCGCTTGAAGTGAGTGGAGAAGTAGCCGGTGGAGAGATTGAACTCCTCCGCGGCACTCGTGAGATCGAGCGTAACGTCAGAGAGGTGCTCTGCAATGTAGCGCACAAGTCGATCGGCCTCTCGTTGCGCCCGTTCGACTTCACGCTCTCGTACGTACTCACACGCTTTGACGTAGACGAAGTTGAGTTCTTCCTTCATGTCGTTGATGGTCTCGCAGGATGGAAGCCGCAGATAGGGATCGTAGTCATCCCCAAAAACGGTTGGAGCGTCGATCTCGAGCTCGTTGAGTGACTTCAAAGAGGCGTTCATCAATTCAAAGAAGAGGCATTGGGCGAGTTCGAAGTAGATGCTAGGGTTCGAGAAGTTCGTCTCGTAGATGCGATTGAGCGTTGAAAGGCACTTCTCGCTATCACCCGCATGAAGACTCGCACGCAGTGACTGCTCGAGATCGGTTGGGAAGCGAAACTCGCGCTTGAGGTCGCGAATCTGTGCGTAGGCCACCGCAGAATCGGTGCCCTGGAAATCGGAATAGCGGAGCGCCTTCTCGGCTTCCTTGTACGACTCGTGCACCCCTTCGAGTCCACGGCGAATCGTTCCAATCCCCGACTTCGTCTTGATGTAGGCAGTCGCGGACGCGGAACTCATGATCGATCGGACGGCGTCGGCGATCTGAGCAAATCGGGCGTCGGATGCGTCAGAAACATTCAGAAGCAGCCCGACCGTCGATTCGTCTAAGCCGAGTAGCACCTCGAGCGGAAGCTCTCCCGACCTCTCTTCGATGAGTTCGGCGAGCGTGAGGCAGAGCGCCTCAACCTCAGCCTGAGTGGTGGATCGCTCCGCAGGCACGACTCGGAGGAGCGCGACAACAAAGAACTCTCCGTCGAACGAGAAGTTGAACTCGTTGTGGAGGTCGGAGCTGTCAGGAGTGATGCCGGTACGAACAAGCCGAATCAAGAGGCTACTCTTGAGAAAGGGCCGATAGGTGCGCAAGGCGGTTCGCGACACGCGTTCGTCACCAATAAGCTTCTGAACACTACGCTCGATTGCCTCAAACTCGTCTTGCGACGCATCGGTACTGAGGGCGTTCTCGCGTGCGATGATTCCGTAAATCCTCTGGATGGGACGGGAGCGTGTCCTTGCGAGTCCGAACGAGAGGATCAACCCAATCGCAGCGCTCCCAACTGCAAAGGCGAAGACGAGCTGGGTGTAGAACTCGTTCTCGTTGTAGAACACCGCCCGAGGCGTAATGGAGACGTACCAGTGCGACTCAACGGTCGAGGCCGTCGCATTGATGAGGTATCGATCGCCATTAAAGCGCGTCGTAAACAGGACCGGTTTCGACCTGTCGGACGGGAAGCTGAGTTCAGGCAGAAGAGCCCCGAGCGCCTCGTTCCCCTCGGCGAGCAAGAGCTGATGGTTAGAACCAGCGATAAAAAAGCCGGCAGACTCATCAATAAGAAGATCCCGCGCATGGGAACCGAGGATCTGCTTGTCGAGAAGAATCGAGATCGTGCCAATCGAGTACGGGGTGCCGGTGTAGGGGCTTGGGAGGAAGACCGCCATAAGCGGCTCCTGAGGGTTCAAGATCGACTCGAGAAGCAAAAACTCGAGTCGACCCGACTCATGGCCGGTGAGCAGCGAACGCCACCGAGAGGGCGAGATCGACCCTTCGGCAATTCGGACCGAGAGGAAATCACCGGGGCTGTATCGGTACTCGTCGGTCACGATCGTATCGGAACTCTGAAAGTAGTAGAGCGCGTGCGCGACAAACGGATAGGCCACGATCTGACTCGCGAGTCGCTGTGAGAGGAGATAGGCGTTGTATCGATCGTCAGCTGTGAGCGGGAGCCTGGCATCTGCAAAGGCGTCAAACCCGGGATCATTGGCAATCTCGAGCGCGAGGTTCTTCGCCACCTGAATGCGTTCGTCCACGAGGCTCTTTGCCGCCTCAAGAACCGATCCGTTGTGCAGCCGAATGACATGCTGCATTCTGGCGCCGGTCACCGTCATAAAGACGATGCTGGTGAGCAGTAGCACGACGATGAGCGCCATGTTCGAAAGGAAGTAAGCCCTGAAGATCCGCTGGCGGAGGAGTCCGTTGGCTGCGCCTTCGTGTTCCATGGTACCGTCCGTTGAGTCCTGGGGACCCAGGATCATGCTACATCATTTACCGTGCAGCGATAGATCCGATACTTCAGATCCGGTGGAGGTGTGAAAGTGATACTGCCACACGCCGCGTCGGATTCGGAGAGCTCGTTCCGGTGACATCACGCCGCTGAAAGGCGAGAATGCGGCATGTTTCTCTCCCCTATCACAGCAGCGGACTCGAAAGAGCGACGCGCGTGGGACAATCTGACGCTCTACGACCGAGGCACCTACTACAGCTTCTTCAACACGATCTATACGGATCGATCACCGCGTGCCTATGGACTCGATGTCGCCACTTCAACAGACGGCGTGCACTGGGAGTTCATCGCCAGAGACCTGATCCCCATCGCCGGCGCGCACGCCGGCTACGGAATGCACCGTCTTGGGGATCGGTGTTTCTACTACCCCACGTGCACGATCGATGGTCGCACGCACTTCCGCGTTCTCTCGTCGAGCGACTGGCTCGATTGGACCGATCATGAGCTGGAGATCGGCCCGGATAGCCGATGGTATCGCGACCGATGGGACGAACTCTGCATCTTGGAAGATCGCGACTCGGAAGGCAGCATCCTCTACGGCTACATCTCCTCAGAAGTCGACGAGTCGGTGGGCCCGCCCGGCATTGGCCTACTCACGAGTCGCAACGGCATCGACTGGGAGGTGTCTCCCCCACCGGTGATCGACTGGGGCGGTCTCCCGGCTCAGCACGGTGAGGTCAACTTCTGTATCAGAGAGAACGGGCACTACTACCTGGGCCTCTCGTTCAGGCTCTATGGCGATACCCTGGGCTACTCGATCTGCGTCTTCACCAGTGACACTCCCACCGGGCCCTTTAAGCCCGACCGCGAGGCGTTCCGCCTGACGGGAACGACCACACGTGACACGACCTGGCTCACGCACACATTCCATGC
>JANQQY010000602.1 GCA_028284845.1 Spirochaetales bacterium | reverse complement strand
GGACTCGATCGGTCGCACCGTTCAGCAGGAACTCGGTGTGCCTCTCCACAATCGCCGATCGCGCGGCCGCGAGTGAATCGATCGACTCCGGGAGGAGGGTCTCCCCCAGTTGTTGCCACATTCCGCCGCTCTCGCGAAAGGCCAGTGCGGCATCCTTCAGATGGCCCACCGCATCAGAGGACGGTAGTCCGGCCTCTGCCGCTTCGGAGAGGAAATCTGCGAAGAGAAATCGATCTGCCGATTGCGATCGATCCTCCCAGAAGCAGAGCGAGTATCGAAATGCCGAGGTCATCGCGGCGAATCGCTTTTGATTGTCGTCGAACTGCTTGAGCCATCCACCGGCGCCGGCGGGTTTCGAGAGGTTCTTGATCCACTTGTCGAAGGCCTTGAATCCAAAGTTGGTTGCAGAGCCCTGCGGTGGCTTCTCGGTGAAGAGCGCGACGGTGTCTCTGATTCCGGCAGCTACTCCCTGTGCAAGATCGGGAGCCGATGGGAGATCGATCGCAATGAGCCGGTACTTCTCCTTTTTGACCCTTCCTCGAGCCTCATCCAGTTTGTCCGCGGCGACTCGAATCGGTTGAGCGCTCCTGTCGGCGATGATCGCCTCGCCGCCTGGCTCGTAGGAGGTAACGATCATCGGCTGCATCGCCCACATTCCTTCACCCAAGTCTGAGAATTCGTATCCCAGAGTAAAGACATCGGCCCAGACGATCGGTGCCCGTCCTTCGTCGAGCGTTTCTATGAGTTTCGTCTGCGCCTTCGCCGGGACGGTTGATTGCATCACGTCCTGGATGAGACCGAGTCGTTCTGCGACCAGATCCCAGCCGTAGTTGTGGAAGGTGTGTCGCGTGAGAATGTTTACCTGCGGATCAAAGCCCTTGTACTCAAAGACGAAGAGGCCAAACGCGAGTCCGCCTGCGAGCCCCATTGTCATCGCCTCAGAGAAGGCCGCTCCCGCGTGGGGAGCAGAGACTCCCTGCGTCTCAAGCGCCGATCGTATCGTTGAGGTGGAGGGGAAGGTACCTTCAGAAAAAGAAAAAGCATCCAGGGCGGGCATAAATCCTCCTGGATGCAGTATACGCTCGCGCAGTCGCGCGAACGAAAAAGTGTGACATAGTCCGGCGGTGTGAACACCGCCAGTTAGATCGTCTATGCGATGTATGCCTGGAGGCGCTCGCTGCGATCCGGGTCGCGGAGCTTTCGGAGCGCGCGCTGCTCAATCTGCCGGATCCGTTCCTTCGTGAGGCTGAACCGGTTGCCAAGCTCCTGGAGCGAGAGCGGCTGCTTGCCGTTCAAGCCGAACCGATACTCGATGATCGTGGCTTCGCGGTCGGAGAGCGATGTGAGGACCTTATTGATCTCGTCACGAAGTGCGCCCTCCATCGTCTCTTCTTCAGGCGAGTCGCGCTCGGTGTCCTCAACAAAGTCACCCAGCAGTGACGGATCTTTGTCCTTGCTGATGGGTGTGTCGAGCGAAACGTGGTCGCGCGAGATGTTCATCATGCTCGCGACATGCGTCTCGTCCATGTCGAGCGCTCGAGCGACATCCCCAACACCCGGGTCGCGCCCCTTCTCCGATTGCAGCCGAGTACGAGTCTTTTCGATTCTGCTGAGTTCGAAGATTCGGTTCTGCGGGAGGCGTATCATGCGTGCCTTCTCGTAGATCGCCTTGGTGATCGCCTGGCGAATCCACCAAACCGCGTACGAGATGAAGTGGTAACCCTTGTCCGGGTCGAATCGGTCAATCGCGTTGATCAGCCCGATGTTGCCTTCGCTGATCAGGTCTGAAAGGGGAAGTCCCTGATTGCGGTAGCGCTTTGCCACGTTTACAACGAAACGTAGGTTGGCACGCGCCAACACAGCCTTCGCCTCTTCGTCGCCGGCGCGAGCGCGGCGGGAGAAGTGGTCCTCTTCCTCGCGAGTGAGAAGATCGATCATGTTGATCTCTCTCAGGTACGTGGAAAGGACGTTCGCATCGTCGTCACTGTACCGTCCCCGCCTGGGCACGGCACGTTCCTTCTTTGGTTCTGCCATCTTAACCTCCTGATAGCTTCCGCGCCTCTTCTTGCTTCAGGAGGCACGACATCCATTCTGGCCGCTGCCTTGCGGCCGTTCTTACCGAGTGTTCTGATCTGGCTTCAAAAGGATTGGACTGCTTCCCTCACTGGAGTTCAACCAAATGTTGGTTGCAAGGGGTTCGTACCCAACCTCTGTAGCTCGCTGCGTCCACCAACGTGGCCGCCTCAGTCGCATCGCCGGTGCGACGCAACCGCAACACATATCAAACACAAAACTAACGAACAGCTCATGTTCGGGATGCGGAGACTACCATAGTGTCGCCATCTTGTGCAACAGGTTCAAGGAAAAAAGTGCAGAAAAGTGTACGGACCGTCCCACCTCTCCGTATTCTATGGGAGTGGAGGCTTGATGGAGTATCGTTCATTTGGACGCACTGGAATGATGGTAAGCGAGCTCTGCATGGGCTGCATGTACTTTGGTGGCAAAACTCCGGCGGAAGAAGCCGGGAAGATTTTTGATGCCTGCATTGAAGCGGGAATCAACTTCTTTGATACCGCGAACGTCTATGGCCGCGGTGCGAGCGAGACCACATTGGGCGAGATTCTCTCTGCACGCGGAAATCGGGCTCGTCTCGTTGTCGCAACGAAAGTCCACGGAACGATGGCCGATGATGATCCCAACGCCGCGGGCAACGGGCGTCGACACATCGTCGAGCAATGCGAGGCAAGCCTCACGCGGCTGAAGACCGACTACGTCGATCTCTATCAGATTCACCGACCCGATTCGAAGATCCCGATCGATGAAACCTTGAGAGCCCTGGACGATCTGATCCGGGCCGGGAAGGTTCGCTTTATCGGCACCAGCACCTTCTCTGCGTGGCAGAGTGTCGAGGCACTCTGGACCTCCAAAGAACTCGGCTTGAATCGATTTGTCTCAGAGCAGCCCCCCTATTCCCTCGCGGATCGAAGGATCGAGCGCGAACTCCTCCCCATGGCGCGTACCTACGGCTACGGCGTGATCCCGTGGAGCCCGCTCGCCGGAGGTCTCCTTACGGGCAAGTATGGTCGAGGGAAAGAGACCCCACAGGGCGCCCGCTACGCGGATCAGTCACGCCCGAATCTGGCCCGTCGGGTAACAGAGGCACTCTTTGATGTCCTCGAAGAGCTCGAAGCGTTCGCCGGTGAGAAGGGTGTTCCCATGAGCCAGATGGCTCTCGCCTGGGTCCTCCGCCGACCCGGCGTGACGAGTCCCATCATTGGATCGAGGACGATGGAGCAGCTCACCGACAACCTCGGCGCCCTCTCCATTACGTTCTCTGACGAGGAGTTGGCGAAGATCGACGAGATTGTGCCGCCGGGGACAGCTGTCAGCGATTTCTATCAAGCGGATTGGGGACCGCATGAACATCGGGTGATGTAGTTTGATTGCCGAATCCGCTCACCTCGTTACCCCGGACCCAGTGACCCTCAACCAGGTTCACTGGCGTACCAACGAGCTCCTGGACGCGCCGCCACTCCTCCTCGTATCCGAGTTTGAACAGAACAGGATTCGAGAGCTCCTCGCGAAGCACGTCGACGGCCGGCGAGCGAACGCCACGCTCTACCGAGCGGCGCAGGCGATTCGACGTGAGACCGGACCCGCTCCAGGCGCGCACATCGTCCTCTTTCCGGATCTTGGATTGGAGATTCCTATTGAGGTTCGAGAGATCTCTGATGAGGCGGATCGATTTGCAGGATTTGTCTACGAGCCCCGCGGCGTCGATGAAGTCGTGTTTGACCTGACCGAACTCCAGGGCAATCTTGCCGATCATCTCGCCTCCTTTGGTCGCAGTGAGGCGATCGTTGCCATGAAAGAGATCAGTGCGGATGGACAGGAGTTTGCGCTCACCGACGCCTGCTGTGACAGTGGAGCGTTCCTCCACCTCTTTGAAGATGGACTCTACTGGCACTCGTATCACTACGTCGTGGCCACACTCAGCAAGGCCGACTGAATCGCTCGCCATCGAATGACCCATTTGGTATTCTCTACCAGACTCGGGCTACAGCCTGAGGCGCTGTCCCATGGTGTAATGGTAGCACTACGGAATTTGGCTCCGTCGGTGGGGGTTCGAGTCCTCCTGGGACAGCCTTGAAGATCGTAGCAACAGCAGATGTCCATCTTGGTCAGAAGTTCTCGCGTTACCCGAGCGTGCAATCGATGCTCGCTGAGGAGCGGTTTGCGGCACTCGAACGCGTCGTCGCGCGGGCGAACGACGCCTCTGCAGACCTGCTGATTGTTGCCGGCGACTTGTTTCACCGCCTGCGGGTCCCCGCCGCGACGATCGAGCGGGGCGCTTCCATTCTCTCGCAGTTCGAAGGCGCCGCGTGTCTTGTCCTTCCCGGAAATCACGATTACCGCGCGCCTGATAACGATCGGCTCTGGCGCTCCTTCTCGGATGCAGCGGGCGACCGTGTTCTCGTGCTCGAGACCCCTGAGGTCATCGACCTCGCGCACTTCGACCTGCCCATCGCCGTACTCCCCGCACCGTGTGACTCGCAGCATAGCACCACTCACCGCCTTGATTGGGTCACTCCGGAAGCGGTCGCAGGCGATCGGACCCCGATAGGTGTCGCCCACGGCAGTCTTGATGGCATCACGCTCGACTCCGAAGGGCACTACTTCCCAATGACCCACTCCCAACTCGGCTCTCTTCCGGGCGCCATCTGGATCGTAGGGCACACCCATCGGTTTCACTGGGATCCGGCAAACAAGGTTCTGGTGCCGGGCACTCCGGAGCCTGACGGGTTTGATGTATCCGGCGGCGGAACAGCGGCAATGGTCGAGCTCGATGCCGATGGGTCGATCGGCGCCGTTGAGTCGATCGATGTGGGCCGATTTAGGTTCGTGGATGCGACGGTGGAACTCGCGGATGGGGCCGCCGCCGACCTCTTCCCCGCTGAGCGAATGGTCGAGCGCGTTAGAGCAGCGCTTGGGCAGACCGAGGTGATCGCGCGAATCTCCGTTTCCGGGCGCCTTGGCCCCGAGGCGTGGGAGGCGTGGCGAGTCGCGCGCGCGAGCGTGCTTGAAGACCCGTACGTGGTGAGGCTCGACGAATCGCTTCTCCAACGACGCCTCACCCGTGAGCAGGTCGACCGCGAGTATCCGGCCGGGACATTCGCTCATCAGCTTCTCAGTGACCTGGTTCAGAACAAAGATCACGAGGCAGTCGCGGCGGCGCTCGCGATCATAGAGCAGGCGGAGCAGTGAGACTCACGCAACTTCGGCTTGAAGCGTTTGCAGGACTGCGTGATACGGAAATCGCGTTTCGGCCCG
>JANQQY010000597.1 GCA_028284845.1 Spirochaetales bacterium | reverse complement strand
GTTAAACGTCTCCGTTGCGTGTGGAATCTTTCTCTACGAGATCCGACGGCAACAGGCGGGTGCGCCCGGTGCAGATGAGTCGTCTTTGCTGCGGTGAATCCTACCCAAAGATGCGTCCGCCAATGTCCGGTCGGAACCACGAGCCTTCAAATGCCACTTCTCGTGCAGTAGCGTAGGCGGCGTTTCTTGCCGCGAGTAGATCGGGGGCCACTCCCACTGCTGTGAAGCATCTGCCTCCCCCGGTTCGGATGGTCGATCCGTCGCGGTGGGTAGATGCGTGGAAGAGAAGGCCCGATCGAGGGAGGGATCTGACCTCAAGATCCTGAGGGTATTCGGACGGGTAGCCCGGTGCCGCGATCGTGACGGCAACCGATGAATGCGGGCTGACCTCAGGGGTCGTGGATGCGATCTCGCCCTTTATCATTGCATTGGAAAGCGTCAGGAAATCGGTGGTTATCAGCGGAAGGAGAACCTGAGCCTCGGGATCGCCAAAACGCACGTTGTACTCGAGCAGTTTTGGCCCGTCCTCGGTGACCATGATGCCAAAGTAGAGGATGCCGCTGTATGCCAGGTTTGCGTCGGCGAGCCCGCGATAGGTAGGTTCGATAATGGATGATCGGATTGCGGCAAGTTCGTCTGCGGTGAGCCATGGCACGGGACATATCGCTCCCATGCCCCCGGTATTCGGTCCCTTCGAGCCAACGCCCGCCTTTTTATAGTCGGTGCAGGGCGGGAGGATCACATGGTTTACGCCGTCCGAGAGCCCAAACACGGACACCTCGAATCCGGTAAGCCGCTCTTCCACGACGACCGTATCTCCCTCTTCAATAAATCTCTTTCCAGCGTTCACGAGGAGATCGCGATCATCGGATTCGATCACACCCTTGCCGGCCGCAAGTCCGCTTTTCTTGACGACGAGGGCGTGTGACGTTCCGCGGATGTGAGCCTCGAGTTCGTGGGCATCACTGTGAGACCGATAATCCGCAGTCGGGATTCTATAGGAGACCATAAACTCCTTGCTGAACGACTTGCTTGCCTCGAGCCGTGCGCTCTGCGCCGTCGGGCCGATCGCACGGATGCCGCGTTCCGCGAGCGCGTCCACGAGGCCGTGCTCAAGCGGTCCCTCAGGCCCGACGAAGACGAGATCGATCTTCCGGTCGACGCAGACTCGCACAATCGCATCCACGTCGTCCTGCAAAACGTCAACAAGATTCTCCCCAAGCTCCAGCGTGCCGGCGTTGCCTGGCGCAACAACGAGGCCGCTGACGCGGTTGCTCTGTGAGAACTTCCAGGCGAGGGCGTGCTCGCGAGCCCCGTTGCCAACGACCATCACCCTCATGTCGACCCCGGGGCCTCGAATGAGTCGAGGAGTTGACGAACAATCGCCGGGTAGACTTCATGCTCTATCTCGTGAATCCGCGCCTCAGCATCTTCAAGCGAGGAGAGGTTGTCTCGAGAGAGCTCCCGTTGCGCAAGGACCGGACCCGTGTCAACACCCTGGTCAACACGATGAATGGTCACTCCCATGGGAGCGCCTGCGCGATACGATCGTTCTATCGCCTTCGTGCCCGGGAAGCTCGGAAGGAGGGAAGGATGGACGTTGACAATCGATCCCGGTAAGAGGTCGATGACCGAAGGAGATAGGATTCTCATGTATCCGGCGAGTGCCACGAGCGCCGGCTGAAGCTCCTCAAGAAGCTCAATAATCCGACTCTCAGCGCCCTCCCGCCCAGTTGCATAGTCAACGACCTCCGATCGGATCGTGTGCGCCCTGGCTCGCTCAAGCGCGCGCGATTGAGGCTGATCGCTGATCAAGCAGACGACCGAGTGGTGTGAATCCTCGAGCGAGCGGACGATCGCTTCGAAGTTTGTGCCGGCCCCGGAGGCCATCACAACAAGGCTAGCCACCCGAAACGACACCGATCGGAATGAGTTCCTCGCCCAGAGCCGCTTCCAACTGACCGATCATCTTCGGATCAGCGATGAGCGCTATACCGATGCCCATGTTGAATACCGACCTCATCTCGGCAGTTTCGATGGACCCGCGACTCTGTATCTCCGCGAAAATATCGGGTGGCGACCACTCCCACCTGATGTCGCACGTGAGTCCTTCGGGCAGCAGTCGATCGATGTTTGCCGAAAGCCCTCCGCCGGTGATGTGCGCGGCGCCCTTAATGAAGCTTCGAACGCGTTCGAGCTCCCGGCAGTAGATCCGGGTAGGTACGAGGAGCTCTCGCCAGAGATCGTCCGGAGCGTCCCGCAACGCCGAACGCGCGAGTGTGAAGCCGTTCGAGTGAACACCTCGAGAGCGAATGCCTACAATCGCGTCGCCGTAGGCAATCTGATCACTCTTTGGCAGGATGTCCGACTTTTGGGCGACTCCGACAGCAAACCCTGCGAGGTCGATGGCGCCGTCATCATACATGTCCGCGAGTTCTGCAGTCTCACCGCCTGCCAGCGTGCATCCGGCTATCTCACAACCGGTAGCAATGCCTTCAACGATCTGAATGAGTTTGCTCTCCTCGATGCGGGCACATGCAATGTAGTCGAGGAACTGCAAGGGATCCGCGCCGCAGACCGAGAGGTCGTTGACGCACATGGCGACGAGATCCTGCCCGATCGTCGACCACTCGCCAAGTCGCTCAGCCACAAGGATCTTTGTACCGACTCCGTCGGTGCAGCTCATGATCACCGGCTCGCTGTACTTGGAAAGGTCCAACGGAACGGATCCCGCAAAGCCGCCGATCGCTCCAAGGGCCGGGCTCTTGATCGAACCAATACGATCGACGAACCGATCCCCGCGTTCGACACTGACCCCGGCAGCTTCATACGTTGCATGGCTCATGCGGACCCTCCTGATGACGCGTGCTCGACAATTGCGGTCTGGCTGTCCCTCGTGGATGCCAAGAGCTCTTCCGGGGTAAGGGCGACGTTGACCGGATACCGACCACTGAAGCAGGCGGTGCAGTAGGCATCGGGTTCGTCGAGGGACTCACGGAGCAGGTCGAGGGTGAGGAAACGGACCGAGTCTGCGCCAACGGTTGATGCGATCTGAGCCGGGCTCAGATGATTCGATATCAGTTCGGTTCGAGTGGGTATGTCGATCCCAAAGAAGCAGGGCCAGCGAATCTCCGGCGACGAGAGACGCAGATGCACCTCGCTCGCCCCGGCGTCCTTGATGAGGGCAACAAGAATCCTCGCCGTTGTTCCTCGCACGAGCGAGTCGTCGACGAGGATCACACGACGCCCCTCAATGACCTCCCGGACGGGATGGAGTTTCATCCGGACGGCGAGCTCGCGCTCGGCGGTCGTCGGCATGATGAAGCTTCTGCCGGCGTAGTGGTTACGCGTCAGACCAAAATCGAACGGGAGCCCCGATTCTTCGGCATACCCGAGCGCCGCACTGGTTCCGGAGTCCGGCACCGGAACGACAATCTCACCAGGAGATTCGCCGTCGGCGCGCGCCAGCATCGCGCCCATACGCTTGCGTGACGAATGAACCGAAACGTCAAAAACGCTCGAGTCGGGACGCGCGAAGTAGATGAGTTCGAAGACACATTGCCGTCGCGCATGCGCCCGGGGAAGGTGATCAGAGTGGAGTCCATCCTGGTTGATGATGAGAATCTCTCCGGGCTCGACGCTCCGGTAGTCGGAAACCTTGAGGATGTCGAGCGCGCACGTTTCGCTCACGACGTAGGTAACGCCGTCCTTCGTGCCGACGTAGAGCGGCCGAAAGCCAAAGGGATCGCGCACGGCGACAATAGTGTCATCGTGCATCATGACCATGCTGTAGGCACCCTCAACCAACTGAAGAGTCTCCACGAGTGCGCTGTAGAAGTCGGGAGCGCGGCTTCGGGAGAGGAGGTGGAGGAGAAGCTCAGTGTCCGAACTCGTTTGGAAGATCGATCCTTCCTCGAAAAGCATCGTCTTGAGCTGGGCGGTGTTCGAGATGTTTCCGTTGTGGGCGAGGGCGATCTCTCCCTTGTTACAGACGACGTGAAGCGGTTGGACGTTCTCGGCCTTGTTCCCGCCTCGAGTCGAGTATCGAACGTGCCCTATGCCGAGCTTCGAACGTCTCTCCTTCGCCAGGTAGCGCGATAGCACGGTTGAGACCATGCCAAGATCTTTATAGACGACGGTTCGTGACTCTTTCCGGTACGCGATCCCGGCGCTCTCCTGCCCACGATGTTGCAGTGCAAAGAGCGGAAAGAAGAGCTGTTCCGGGACATTCACAGGATCCGGACTGTAGATCGCGGCGACGCCGCAGTGGTGCCCCAGAGATGCTGAACTCGTCGGCTTCACCCGCTGAGTCATAGCAGAGGGCTAGACCGTGGTCAAGGCGGCCCTATTTCTCGATCTGAAAGAATCGAAGCGAGTTCTCAAAGAGCTGATCACTGAGCTCCTCTTCCGGCATCTCCCGAAGCTCCGCGAGGAATTTGACATTCTCGCCGAGGTATGACGGCTTGTTGCGCTTCCCTCGATAGGCCGACGGAACCATAAACGGGCTCTCGCTTTCGATGAGCATGCGCTCGATCGGCATGTTGCGGGCCGTCTCATGGAGGTTGCGGGCGTTCCGATAGGTGACGTTGCCCGCAAACGAGATATAGAGGTCGAGCTCAAGGGCTTGCTGTGCGTAGGTCCAGTCCTCCGAGTAGCAGTGCAGCACCGCTCCCTTGCGAGGAATCTTCTGACGCAAGATGTCGAGAACGTCGTTTCCGGCGTCGCGATTGTGGATGATGACCGGCTTTCC
>JANQQY010000592.1 GCA_028284845.1 Spirochaetales bacterium | reverse complement strand
TTGGCGCGCGCCTGGAGTGGGCGCTCCTCAACTACTTCATCGATACGCATACTGCCGACGGCTATGAGTTCGTTCTTCCGCCGCATCTCCTAACGTACGAGTGTGGCTTCACGGCTGGGCAGTTTCCAAAGTTCCAGGACGATGTCTTCCAGTTGATCAAGACCGACGATGAAGACTCCGGCGCCGAAGGCTCGACACCGTTCCGCCACTTCCTGCTCCCAACCGCTGAGACGGCGCTCATCAATTTTCATCGTGATGAGATCCTGCGCGAGGCAGAACTACCTCTCAAGTACTTCTCCTACACCCCATGCTATCGAAAAGAGGCCGGAAGCTACCGCGCAGACGAGCGCGGCATGATTCGGGGCCACCAGTTCAACAAGGTTGAGATCTTTCAGTTCACGCGACCGGAAGACTCGGAGGCGGCACTCGACGAGTTGATCGCAAAGGCGGAGGCGCTTGTTCAGGGGCTTGGCCTTCACTATCAGGTAAGCAAGCTCGCCGCGAAGGACGCTTCGGCCTCGATGGCAAAGACGCTCGACATTGAGGTCTGGATTCCGAGCATGGACCAGTACAAAGAAGTGAGCTCGGCGTCTAACGCACGCGATTACCAGGCTCGACGCGGTAACATTCGCTTCAGACGTGAGGGCCAGAAGCAGACCGAGTTCATCCATTCTCTCAATGCGAGCGGCCTCGCCACGAGCCGCATCCTTCCGGCCATCCTCGAACAGGGGCAGCAGAGCGACGGATCAGTGAGGCTGCCGGATGTCCTTGCCGACCGGATGGGCACCGATACCCTTCGACCTCGGGAAGCGTAGGCGAACGCGCGAGGTCGTAAGCGATGAGTGATATCCCCATTCTCCAGTTCGATCCCGAGCGCGAGGCGGTCATCCATCCCGGCCACGGAATCGAGCCCGTGCCTGATGCGAACGGTCTGGCCTTGAGCTTCTTCTCGGAGACGGTGGAGGAGTTGGCCGCTCGCGAGTCGCTCTCTGTCGTTGGTTCCATTCGAACAGAGATGGGCAAACATCGCGTCTACCAGATTGAACGGGAAGGGCAGTCGCTCGGATTGTTTCAGGTTGGTGTTGGAGCGCCGCTGGCCGCGGCACAGCTCGACCAGCTTCTCGCCATGGGATATCGGAACGTCATTGTATGCGGCAGTGCCGGGGTCCTCGACTCGGAGATAGAGTTCGCCCAGGTCATGATCTGCGAGAGTGCGGTTCGTGATGAGGGGACCAGTTACCACTACCTCCCCGCAGGCGAGGAAGCGCTGGCAGATTCCACGGCGGTGGAGACCCTGGATGCGACTCTCGAAGAGCGCGGCGTTGCCCATTTTCGAGGCAAGAGCTGGACCACCGATGGCTTCTATCGCGAGACTCCGGGAAAGGTCGCTCGCCGGCGATCTGAGGGGTGCAGCATGGTCGAGATGGAGGCCGCTGCGCTTTTTGCGGTTGCTTCGTATCGCGGGGCGCGAATCGGACAGTTACTCTACGCGGGAGACGACGTTTCCGGCCTGGAGTGGGACCCACGGAGTTGGGGCGACAGGCGACATGCGATCCGAGCGGAGCTCATCGAGCTCTCTCTCGTTGCTGCCGCTACGCTTGCGCGCCGGCCAGGATAGATCCCCGCGCAGCGATCGTTCTTGCTGCCATTTTTTTCTGTGGCGACGAAAGTTCGGCGGTAGTGATACGGTCTTTTTGCTACTATTGAGGTGATGAGCGAGCGAACGTGCGACGGTTGCGGG
Organism: Spirochaetales bacterium; assembly: GCA_028284845.1. Classification (GTDB taxonomy): domain Bacteria; phylum Spirochaetota; class Spirochaetia; order DSM-27196; family SLST01; genus SLST01. The sequence continues at coordinate 5,905 of JANQQY010000592.1, read as the reverse complement.
AAAGGTCCCGGAACCATTCGCGTCTACCAAACAAAAGGCTCTGACTTCGTTGAGATGTGGCTGTGCGAGAGCTGTGCGCGGTCACTCGGCGTGGAAGAGGAGGCCCCGGCCTTTGCGCCCACAATTGGTGAGCTTCTGGGGTCGCTCGTCGCTGATTCCGCCACACGCACCTGCCCCGAGTGCGGAACGAGATTTCGTACGATCAGACAGACCGGGAAAGCCGGATGCGCGGAGTGCTACAGAGCATTTCATTCCCGGATTGAACAACTCCTTGAACAGAAAGGTCTTACAGAGACTCACCAGGGTCGCTATCCCGGTCGTCTCGACTCCTACAAACGACTACTCGTTGATCGCGAGTCGCTTCGTAACGAGCTGAACACAGCTGTCGTTGAAGAGGACTATGAACGCGCGGCGCTCCTTCGGGATCAGATGCATGCGCTCGAAGAGGATCCGGAGAAGAGAGATGCCGATCTCTGAACTCTCTCGCCTCCCGGTAAAGGCTCCCTGGATGGGCGGAGAAGGACCGGATTCCGATGTCGTCCTCTCCTCTCGAGTACGCCTTGGAAGGAATCTCGCCGGCCGAACCTTTCCGCACGCCTCGTCCGACATCGTGCGTTTTGAGACGCTCGAGTACATAGAGACAGTCATTCGGGATGAACTCTTTCCGGAACCGCTTGGCGCCGAGACGCTCCAGATCGATCCGGTGAGCCTGACCGATGATGAACGTCGATTTCTTGACGCACGGTCGCTCGCAGACGGGGATCTCCCGTCGCGCATTCTGATCGATCCGGATGAGGAGATCGTTCTCCATATCGACGGGACCGACCACCTTCGCCTCTCCGTCACGCAGGCCGGTCTGAGCTTGGATACCGCTCTCGATCGGGCCCGAAGCATCGACATCTCCCTGGAAAACCGATTGCAGTATGCCGTCTCGATGGACTGGGGCTACCTCTCGTCGCGCATCACCGACTTGGGCACCGCGATGCGGGCATCCGTTCTGGTTCACGTTCCTGCGCTCGCCGGCCTCGGTCGGCTCTGTTCGATGGCGCGGAGTATGGCGAGTTCCGGCTATGAACTCGTCCCCTACCACTCCGATGAGTCTTTTCCTTCCAACTTGGACGCGGACGAGGTCGTGGCGGCGGAGTTATCGCGAGACAATGACGTTCCATCGCTCTGCCTCCTCCGCAACACTCGGACACTGGGATCAGACGAAGATGTGATTACGACCAAGCTCTCCGACTACACGGGTCGTCTCGTATCGTATGAGCGTGCTGCTCGCGAGGAGCTCATGCGTGAGCAGCGGACCACCATTGCTGAGAATGCCAATCGTGCGCTCGGGATTCTTCGGTTCGCCCGATCGCTCACGGCGCCGGAGGCACGTGATCTCGTTGGTCAGCTCAGGCTGGGTGTCCTATCACGCCTGGTTGACGAGGTCTCGCTCCCCGCGGTGACGTCGCTCCTGCTTATTGGGCAGGATAGCCAGGCTGCGCGCTGGACTCCTGACGCGGATAAAGGTGATATTGACACCGTTCGCGCTCGGATCTTCCGAGACGTTCTTTTGGAGGTCTAGGTAATGTTCAAGGGTTTGACGCAACGCGCTCAGAAAGTCCTGACAATACTCGCGCAGGACGAGGCGAAGCGATTCCATTCGGACCAGCTTCTCCCTGAGCACATCATGCTCGCCCTTCTCAAGGAAGGCGGAGGGCTCGGATACAAAGCCCTCGAAAAGGCAGGGGTCGATCCTGCCCGAATGCAGATAGAGATTGAAAAAGAGATCCCGCGAAAGCGCGGCGGATTTGTGCTTGGCGACGTTCCGCCGTCAGGACGGGGCAAGAAGGTTCTGGAAGACAGCGCCGAGGAAGCCCGGAGTCTCGGCCACGAGTACATCGGGACCGAGCATCTCCTGCTCGCCTGCGGCCGAGAATCCGACAGCGTGACGGCCCGGTTTCTCGAGGAGGCCGGAACCAATGTCGATTCGATCCGGGAAATCGTATCTGACCTGAGTGGCACCGTTCAGACCAGTACGCCGTCAACGAATGCGCCCGCGACGCGAACCTCGCAGAGCAAGCGGAAGTCGAGTTCGGCGACCGCTACCAAGAAGAACACCCCCACCTTGGACGAGTTCAGTCGTGACCTGACGCAATACGCGCGCGACAACAAGCTCGATCCGGTCGTTGGCCGAGGCAGGGAGATTCAGCGAGTCATTCAGATCCTTGCGCGACGAACGAAGAACAACCCTGTGCTCATTGGTGAGCCGGGCGTTGGAAAGACCGCCATTGTCGAGGGACTGGCGCAGCGAATCGTTGAAGGCACGGCGCCTGAGGTCCTGATTGGCAAGCGTGTCATGACCCTCGATCTTGCCTCGCTGATCGCCGGTACCAAGTACCGCGGTGAGTTCGAGGAGCGGCTCAAGCGTGTGATGAAGGAGATCGTCAACGCCGGCAACGTCGTGCTTTTTATTGACGAGCTTCACACGATCATCGGAGCCGGCGGTGCAGAGGGTGCCATCGACGCGAGCAACATGCTCAAGCCGGCACTCTCTCGCGGTGAGATTCAGTGCATTGGAGCGACCACCCTCAACGAGTACAAGAAGTACGTTGAGAAAGACGCGGCGCTCGAACGCCGGTTCCAGACAATCTACGTGGACGAGCCGAGTGTCGAAGAGACGATGGAGATTCTCAAAGGCATCAAGGAACGCTACGAGGATCACCACAACGTGAGCTACACACCGGGGGCCCTTGAGGTCTCTGCACTGCTCTCACGGCGCTACATCACCGATCGCTACCTTCCGGACAAAGCAATCGACCTGATCGATGAGGCCGGGAGCCGCAAGCGCATTCACAATTCTGTTCGGCCCACCGAGCTCGCAGAGCTTGAGCGGGAAATCGAGAAGCTCAACTCGGAGAAGCTCAGTCTGGTGAACAGCCAGAACTACGAGCGTGCGGCCGCCGTTCGTGACCAGGTTCGTCAGCTCAAGGCGAAAGTCGAAGAGATGAAGAACCAGTGGAAGGTCACGCTCAAGACCGAGCAGAATGTCGTGGATTCCGAGGACATTCAGTACGTACTATCCGATATCACAGGCATCCCCCTCTCACGCATCGCGCAGAGCGAGAGCGAGAAGCTGCTCCAGATCGAGGATGAGCTGCACCGGACGGTGGTCGGCCAAGACGATGCGATCAGGGGAATCTCGTCGGCCATTCGACGCAGTCGGACCGGCTTGAGTTCGCCGAAGCGTCCTATGGGTTCGTTCATCTTCCTCGGTCCGACCGGAGTTGGAAAGACCCTGCTTGCCAAGACGCTCGCAGAGTTCCTCTTTGGCTCAGACGAATCGCTGATTCGCATCGACATGTCGGACTTCATGGAGAAGCACAACGTGAGTCGCCTGGTTGGTGCGCCCCCGGGATATGTCGGTTACGACGAGGGTGGCCTCCTTACGGAGAAGATCCGGCGGAAGCCCTATAGCGTTGTTCTTTTTGATGAGATTGAGAAGGCTCATCCCGACGTGTTCAACATCCTCCTGCAGGTCTTGGAAGAGGGACAGCTTCAGGACAGCCTTGGTCACACGGTGAGCTTCCGGAACACCGTCCTTATCATGACCAGCAATGCTGGGGCGCGTGAGATAACCCGCGATTCGGCCGTCGGCTTCAAGTCGTCAGACGGACTGATGAACTACAACGACATCAAGTCGAGCGCGCTCAATGAGCTCAAACGGCTCTTCCGGCCGGAGTTCATCAACCGCGTTGATGAGATTGTCGTCTTCCACAGTCTCGATCGCGAACAGGTTCGGTCGATCCTTGAGATCGAGCTTGCAGATGTTCAGACCCGGCTTTCTGAGAAGGACATCACACTCGAAGTGAGTAAGAAGGCCAAAGAGCACCTGATCGACGTTGGGTACGACGTGAAGTTTGGAGCTCGACCGTTGCGGCGAACCATTCAACGAGAGATCGAAGATCCGCTCGCGATGGAGATTCTCCGCGATCGGTTTGGAGAGGGAAGCCACATCGTTGTCTCCATGCGAAACGACAAGATCAGTTTCCGAGAGAAAAAGAAGAGTGAAAACAAGGAAGAGGTTCCAGTCGCTCAGACGTAAGGAATGAGCGATCGAACAAAAAGCGCGCCGTGGATCGGAGTACTGATCTTTGGCGCGCTCTTTTTTGCCCTGAACATTCTCCTATCCACCCCGGTATGGTTTCCGGCGGGAAGGTTCGCCCTCGCGCTGCGACCGGTGCCCGAATCGGTCGCATTTGCTCTGCTGATCTGGTGGGTCAGGTACTCGTGCCGTGGGCGTCGCACGCTGCCGGAGATTGCGCTTGGGTCACTGTTAGGACTCTTTCTTGGCTTCGCGGTTGCCGAGGCGTTCTTCCAGTTCTACTTCGCCCGGGCCTTTATGCCCGCGGGCGACATCCGAATGATCCGAGGAGCACTCCTCCTCTTTCTGGGTGACATTGGACCGGTTGTCGATCTCCTCTGGCCGATTGTCGCATCTCTCCTTCTCGCGATTCTGGCGGTGCTGGGAACGCTCATGGTCCGTGTTGGAGGCGCCCTCCTTGCGATCAGGATGCCGCCACCACGATGGATTGTTGGAGCTGCGGCACTACCGCTCCTTGGGCTTGCCTTCGTGGGCGTTTCGCCGTCACTCTCCGCTCGGGTTGTTCTGGGCTGGTTTGAGCGCCCGCCGGACTTCGTCCCGGTGAACGTAGAGCTTGAGCCGACTGAGGATGAGGCGCCGGTGCGACGCTTTGCGCTGCCGGGGCTCCTCGATCGAGACCTCTATATCTTTGTTGTTGAGGCGTATGGCTACGCATCATTCAACCAGTCCGAGTTGGCGCGCGAGATCGATCCCTACAGGCGTGCATACGAGACTGCCCTTGAAGCGAACGGCTACCGGACCGTTTCGAGCTTCCTCGAGTCGCCGGTCGCCGGCGGATACTCGTGGCTCGCAGAGGCAACTCTGCTTTCGGGCCAGCTCATCAACTCTCAGGAGCGCTTCCTCAGCCTGCTTGATCAGGAGCTTCCAACACTCACCGGCATGCTGCACGAAGCCGGCTACTACACGCTCACCCTCCGTCCGGGGACAGTCCATGGTTCGTGGCCCGAGGGATGGGACCTCTACCGTTTCGAGGAGTCTCTCGTCGCCCACGACGGTGACTTTGGGTTCAAGGGACCGTGGTTCTCATACGTACCGATCACCGATCAGTTTGCCATCTGGACAGGCGAGCGCCGTGTGCGGGAGCTTATCGGACCGGGCGGTAGTGCCGAGCAGCGTCCGCTTCTTGCCTACTATCAACTCGTAAGCAGTCACACGCCGTTTAATGCAATTCCCCCGGTCATTCAGCCGTGGAGCGACCTTGGCGACGGGTCGATCTACCACGAGCGCTCCAACGAGATTCGCCGCTTTGACAACAGTTGGACCGGGGGGAGTGAGCTCGAGATCGGCTACGCGGCGGCTGTCGGTTACGTGTTCGAGGTCCTTACCGACTACGTCGCGCGCGTGATGGATCGTTCTCGAAATCCGATCATTATCGTGGTGGGGGATCACCAGCCGCAACGCCCAATACGGGCGGCCGCGAACTACAAGTCGGTGCCTATTCACGTCTCATCTGCTGATCCGGAGGTCCTTGCTGCCTTCGAATCCCGAGGATTCGCCGAAGGCATGCGGAGCGAAGATCCGCCGCCCCACCTTCATATGAAGGAGTTCTTCGCCTTTTTTGCCGATCTCGCTACGACGGCAAACGCCGCAGAGTAAGCAGGCTGTAGCGGATCGCCCGGCAGTGGATGAGACGCTGAAGTGCGCTACCACCCTCCACGTTTTCCCACCAGCTCCCTTTGAGACCGCAGAGCCGGACGAGGGCCGAGCCGATCCGGGCGATCAGATCGCGCGCCCGGTAGGTCATCACCGCACCGG
>JANQQY010000573.1 GCA_028284845.1 Spirochaetales bacterium | reverse complement strand
GAAGAGGTCAACGCCTGGTACGCCAACTAGGTAATCTCTCAAACAACGTATGACTGATGCGGCCGCCTCCTGGCGGCCGCTTTTGGGGGGCCTCATGGCTGTTGCTGCCGAAACACAGATGACGGAGAAGAAGCTTCGCAAGCGTGCGACAAGCAGGCTCAGCACGACGCCGCTCCACATCATGCTCATTCCAACCGTGGTGCTGTTGTTCATCTATCAGTACCTGCCGATCACGGGAAACGTGATCGCGTTCCAGCGCTTCGATATCTTCTTGGGCGTTCGTGCATTCTGGGAGTCCGAATGGGTTGGGCTTGATAACTTCCGAAGGCTCTTCACGATGGGTGCGCCCATCCGTGCCTTCAGAAACACTCTGGTCATTGCGTTCTGGAAGATCTCTACGGGATGGTTTGTGCCCATCACCGTGGCGCTCCTCCTGAACGAGGTCCGGCAGACCTGGCTCAAGCGCTCGGTCCAGACCATCATCTACGTCCCCCACTTTGTCTCCTGGGTCATCATGGGTGGCATCATCCGCCAGCTCGTGCTCTCAGACGGCGTCGTGAACATTCTCCTTGGAAACTGGTTCGGAATGGACCCGGTTCCTTTCCTTCAGAGTAACGACTACTTCGTTCCCCTGGTGATTGTGACGAACATTTGGAAGGAGTTCGGGTTTGGGACCGTAGTCTACCTTGCGTCCATTGCAGGAATCGACCCGAACCTCTACGAGGCGGCTGTCGTCGACGGCGCAGGGCGTTGGCAGCAGACGCGGCACATCACCCTTCCGGGAATGGCGCCCATCATGATCCTTACGCTCATTCTGGCCCTTCGCGGCATTCTGACAGCCGGTTTCGACCAGATTTTCAATCTGTACAACGTTCAGGTCTACGAGACCGGGGATATCATAAGCACCTACATCTACAGAATCACCTTCGAGTCGATGACCCCTCAGTACCACATATCGACAGCGGTGGGTCTCTTCAGATCGGTTGTAGGACTCGTCTTTATCAGTACGTCGTACTGGCTGGCCAAGAAATTCGCCGGCTACCGGATGTTCTAGGGAGGTTCCGATGTCTACCGCAACTACGACACCGACAAGAACACCCCAGCAGAACGCAACACGAAACCAGAACAGGATTCTGAACGATTCGTCGGGCTACAGGGTGTTCAGAGTCTTCAACACCGGCCTGATGGTCGTGATGGCGTTTGTTTGCATTGCGCCAATGATCAACATCTTGGCAATGAGCTTCAGCTCGGAGCGTGCCATCGCGGCGGGGCGCGTCTTTCTGCTGCCGCGGGAGATCACCTTTGTAGCCTACGAACACATCATCTCCACGGCGCGATTCTGGCGCTCAATGCTCGTGAGCGTCTATCGACTCATCCTTGGCGGAGCGGTAAACATGGTGCTTGTAGTTCTCACCGCCTACCCGCTCTCGCGATCCAAGGAGGAGTTTCCGGGGCGAACGAAGTACGTCATCTACATTGTCATCACGATGCTCTTTGGCGGTGGACTGATACCCACCTTCCTCGTCGTCCGGTTCACCGGTGTTCTGGACACGATGTGGGCACTGATCCTGCCGCAGGCGGTTCCGGTATACAATGTGATCCTGCTCCTCAACTTCTTCCGGCAGCTCCCCAAGTCGCTTGAAGAGGCTGCCTTTATTGATGGGGCAACGCACTGGACCACGATGCTCCGAATCGTCGTACCGCTCTCAAAGCCTGCGCTCGCAACCATCGGCCTCTTTATCATGGTCTACCACTGGAACGAGTGGTTCCTCGCGATTGTCTTTATGCGTGACAGCAGCCTCTACCCGTTGCAGAGCTACCTACGCACAATCCTGATTGATCAAAACTTTGAGGTCACGAGTCCGGAAGAGGTCGAGCTCTTGAACACGCTCTCAAACAGGACCATTTCCAGCGCACAGATTTTCGTCGCAATGATCCCGATCCTGCTCGTCTACCCCTTCCTGCAAAAGTACTTCGCCAAGGGCATTGTCCTTGGGAGCGTGAAGGGGTAGTCCCGCAGCGCGATAATCACAGCCCGCACCTGTGCGGGCGACCTTCTGCTTCAGCGATTGCAGCCCTCACGGGCACCATGAGGAGTACCGACGGTGAGCCAGCGCAAAGATTCTGGACAACTGGGAGAACAGTTTCACAATCCCCCGGCATCGCTGCGGCCAATGGCATTCTGGTCGCTCAACGGCGAGCTCACCAAACGTGGCATTGAGCGCTGGCTTCGTGAGTTCAAAGAGCACGGAATGGGCGGTGCGTTTATGCATCCGCGACCGGGCCTCGTGACCGAGTACCTGAGCGAGGAGTGGTGGACGCTCTGGGATCACGCCCTCACTGTCGCTCGCGATCTTGGGATAGAGCTCCATATCTACGATGAGAACTCCTATCCCTCGGGATTCGCCGGCGGCCATGTCCCGGGTAGCAATCCGCACACCGTTGCATCGCGAGTGACGCTTGTGCCCGTCGCGACCGCGGTTCAGGCGGAGACGATGGCGGCATCGGGATTTCTCGAACTTCATACAGAAGACACTGGGGCGCCCGGCCTGACGGAGTCCCGGAGCGAGGATCGGTCTGTTGATGACGGGGGTGCCGCTCAGAACGAACGGTTGGTTCGTGGTGCAGGCGCGAGGAACCTCGGCGACGGCGCGACGAAGGCCTCCGGGCGCAGCGTCGCCAGATCAGTCACACGCGACCAGGCCGTCGACATCCTGAATTCGGACAGGCCGGCACGCGTGGTCGCGGTTGTAACGCTTCGTGCCGAGCCCCGCGCCTTCAAAGCGGGCTTTGGATCGGTCGACACGACCAATCCAGACACGACCAATGCGTTCCTGGCGACGACCCACGAGGAGTACGCCAAGCGCTTTGGCTCGAGCTTTGGATCAGAGATCAAGTACGCCTTCACAGATGAACCGAATCCGGACCACGGAAATGGGTTCGCGATCTCTCCGCTGATGTTGAGTGAGTTCGCTGACGAGCACGGCTATCGCTTGGAGGAGGTGTGGGGCGATCTCTGGTTCGGTGACGGAGCTGTCAGATACGACTATTTCAAGACGCTCAACCGACTCTTCCTCGACAACTTCGTCAACGGGGGTGAC
>JANQQY010000571.1 GCA_028284845.1 Spirochaetales bacterium | reverse complement strand
GGGGAGGTTACCACGCACAAATCGCGACAACCATTTTGGGCGCAGACGGGCTCGAACCGCCGACATCTTGCTTGTAAGGCAAGCGCTCTCCCAACTGAGCTATGCGCCCGAGGACGGCAGAAACTACCATGCTCGGCGGGTCGGGTCAACATGAATCGCCCCTGCTCCCTCCCCAGAGGTTTCGATCGCGCGTATGATTGCGTTGTGGGAACTGAGGATAGTGGGAAGAAGGTCTTCCTGGTGAATCCGCCGTCGGTGGTGGGTGAGCAGTTACTTTCGGCGCTCTTGAAGGCCGAATACGAGGTATACGTGGTCAAGGAGCCGCACCGGGCGATTTCGGTGCTGCGACGATTTGCCGACTCGATCGTCTTTGTGAGCATAGACAGTGTGCTTGACGAACAGGGCTGGAAGTCATTTGTCAAGGATCTCCTCTCTGCTGACAAGGGAGGCGGTCACCGCGTCGGCATCCTGAGCTACAATCCGGAGCCTTCGCTCGTCCAGACCTATCTCATGGAGATTGGCGTTCAGTGCGGATTTGTACAGCTCAAGGTGGGCGTCCAGGAGAGCACTCAGATCATGCTCAAGGCGCTTGAGGCGAACGAGGCTCGCGGGCGGCGGAAGTATGTCCGTGCGCGATGCGCAGACGATCGGCGTGTCTCGTTCAATGTGGATGTGCAAGGTCGCCGGGCGGATGGCACGATTCTCGACATCAGCTCAGTCGGGATGGCCGTCTCCTTCTCTCAATCGGTCCGGCTGCAGGCGAAGAGTGTCCTGTCCGGAATCCAACTGCGCTTACGAGCGACTCTTGTCCGAGTGGACGGCGTGGTCTTGGGGACGAGGGCCGATGGTACGGGCGTGTTTGTGATCCTCTTTCAGCACGGGCGAGACGGGAAGTCGAAACGCCGGATCAGGGAGTACATCCATATGGCGCTGCAGGATTCAATAGCCGACATCGATGCCCGATAGCTGGTCCAAACACCCTGCAGCGCGTAGGCTTCGACTATGGACCCAAAGGCACTCTTTCACTTCATAGACGCAGGCATCACGCCGTTTCACGTTGTCCATCAGATTGGATCCATCCTCGCGGAGCGTGGATTCGTGCGGGTACACCCCTTTCGTGACCGCTTCGCTCCTGATAAGCCACTCTATGCCGAGTACGAGGATGGCGCACTCATCGCGTACGCTCCTGGATCGCAGGCCAAACCAAGCGGTGTGGTGGTCCTCGCGGCCCACACCGACAGCCCCACCTATCGTGTGAAGGAGCACGCGGTTCGCTGGAAGTCGGGGTGCCTGCTGTTACCGACTGAGGCGTACGGTTCGCCCATCGACGCAACCTGGCTCGATCGTCCGCTCACCGTTGCGGGGCGACTGGTGACGCGCGGAGGAGAGGCGGCGCTCTTTGAACTCCCGGATTCCGTGGTCATTCCGAACCTTGCTCTTCATCTGAATCGCGATGCGAACGATGGGATCCGCTACAACCGGCAAGACCATATGCGAGCGATTGCTGCCGCGAGACTCAGTAAGGAGCCTGAGGATTCTGAAGTCGAGTTCTTCCGAATGATCGCACGCTCATCGGCCGTCCCCAACGAGGAGATAGCGGAGGTGGATGCCTTTCTTGCCGTCCGCGAACACGCGACTCGGATTGGAACCGGTGGTGCACTCTTTAGTGCTCCGCGGATTGATAATCTTGCCGGCTGCTACACATCGCTTGAGAGTTTCTTGAGGCCCACCGATCACGCGAAGATTCTTCTTCTCTTCTCTCACGAGGAGATCGGGAGTCTCACCGGTTCCGGAGCGCAGAGCGATATTCTTGGTCGCTTCATCAATCGGCTTGCGGCTTCGTTCGGATGGAGCCCCGAGGAAGCAGATGCGTTTCGAGCGGCTTCGCGAGTTGTGAGCAATGACGCCGCACATGCGATGCATCCGAACTATCCGGAGAAGTACGACTCCCATTACTCACCCCTCCTGGGCGCGGGACCGGCCTTGAAGATGAGCGCGACCCATCGCTATGCCACCACATCTCGCACGGCTACGGAGTTTCGCCTGGCCTGCGAGCGGGCGGGCGTACCCATGCAGCGACAACGGAATCGGTCTGATATCCGCAGCGGCTCCACCGTCGGTCCAATCACCTGGGCGAGATCAGGGATCTCTACGGTCGACGTTGGGATAGGGATCCTCGCGATGCACAGTGCGGTTGAGACGGCGAGCGTTGACGACGTCGTCGGGCTTGCGGATGCGCTCGCTGAGTATCTCCCGCTTGAGAGCAGAGGGTAGGGGGACAGATGCGCCGGTCTGCGCTTGCGTGCCTCTTCGCGACGGTCGCTGTTCTTGTGTCTGCCGACGCGGAGATCGCCGTCACTTCGCACACGACTCTGGAAGCGTTGCAGGCCCATATCCAAGAGAAGAATCCCGATCTCGACCCCTTCTATCTTAGGACGCTCTATCGGCACTACGAGACGGTCTCTTCCATCGAGGGAATCAGCCTGACCGTTGCGCTTGCTCAGATGGTGCATGAGACCGACTATCTGAGGTTCTCAGGCGTGGTCAGAGCCATTCAATACAATTATGCGGGAATAGGAGCGACGGATTCCGAGACCGCCGGTGCACGCTTTGCTGATATGCGAACCGGTGTGATTGCGCATGTTCAGCACCTCAAGGCGTATGCCAACACGAGCGACTTGCGCCTTCCTTTGGAAGACCCACGATTTGCCTTGGTGACACGGGGTTCGGCGCCCTCGGTGCTCGGGCTGACCGGCAGATGGGCGACCGATCCGGCCTATGGCCAAAAGATCCTCGCTCACATTGATGCTCTGAGAGAGATCGATGGCGAGTGAGTTCCTGCTGCGCGCCGCCTCCACCAAAGATCAGCGCGACGTGTGGGAGATGCTTCGCGAGTTCCCGGCCTCAGAGAACGGATTTAGGAACCCTGCTGCGGGGCTCACTCTGGATCGATTTCACACCCTCCTCGAGCGGCTTGAGCGAGAGGCAAAGGGAATCGGACTGAAACATGGCTATGTCCCGCAGACGACCTTTTGGGGTTTCGCCAACTCTCGCCCCGTTGGGATCATCAAGATTCGTCATAGGCTCACCAACGATCTGATGCGAGTTGGCGGCCATATCGGCTATGGAGTCCGTTCGAGCATCAGCGTGCCATACCCGCGGCCCCGAGCGCTCGGCCGGACTCCATAGCCGATATGGCCGCCAACTC
>JANQQY010000551.1 GCA_028284845.1 Spirochaetales bacterium | reverse complement strand
TACTGACCTCTGCATTCCCCTCAACCACACCAGGAATGCGTCGTTTCCGAGACATTGATGCCGCAATGGAGACTGGACGCATCTTCCAAAGGTTCGTCCGGCAGTTCCTCACGCTGGAGTGCCCTCAAGTCAGCGTCACGGCTCCGCACCTCCAATGGGAGGCCGTTCCAGTCAACGATGCCGCCGAGGCCCTCATGCCACGGATGGAGACGGATGTTGTCGTACGTCAGGGACGGCGCATGCTGATCATCGATACCAAGTACTACGCCAAGACTCTGCGGACAAGCAGGGCGGCGGATGACGACTCTCGACGCATACACGAAGCCAACCTCTACCAGATCCACTCCTACATGGAGACCGCCAGACGCGCGTACCCAGAGTGCGATGTGGAGGGCATGCTGTTGTATCCCTTTGTCTCAGAGCACGTTGATGCGATTTGGTTGCTTCATGACATGCCTCTGCGCGTTCTCACAATTGACCTGACGCAAGAATGGCGCGGGATAGCGGCAGACCTTCGATCCATGATCGAACCGGTGCCGCTCGGCGAGGCCCACCTCGTGTGAGAACCACTGTGAGCGAACGAGTCATCCCATCCTCTCCGGCTGCGTCAACGCGAATGAAAGCGAATAGGTCACGCGATACGGCCCCTGAGATGGCCGTTCGCTCTCTCCTTCATAGGGCGGGGTGGCGTTTCCGGGTAGACCTTGCACCTCTGCCTGGCATGAGGCGCCGGGCTGATGTTGTCTTCACACGACGACGAGTTGCGATCTTCATTGATGGCTGCTTCTGGCATGGATGTCCCATCCATGCGACTTGGCCCAAAGCGAACGCGGAGTACTGGTCGCAGAAGATCAGGGAGAACCAAGAACGTGATGAAGACACGAATCGCCGGCTAGCGGCTGCGGGCTGGACGGTTCTTCGGTTCTGGGAGCACGAGGATCCAGAATCCGTAGCGGAGCAGATCGGGGCGCAGCTTCGCGAGAAAGCAGATGACTGAGCTGGAGTTCCAATTGTGCCGACTCGCTGACTCGCTTTGGGATCTCGTCGATCCGGTGATGGGCGAGGAACTTGGTATCGCCCTGTTTGCGCCGGACGAAGGTGGTGTGTCGGGACTGTCCGACGAACTCAGAGAGGAGCTTCGTGATTACCGGGAGCATCTCACGAAGACTTGGCGTCAGGCAGAGGCGGAGTGGGCCAACTGCCTACGGACCTTGAAGAACTTCGAGTTTGACGCACAGATCGAATCCAGGGTCGACCGGGCCGTGGCAGCAAGCTGGGAGCTGCTCCAGATGGTCGTGGGAAACCACCTCTCAGGGGAGATCCGCGACGCCTTCACGGAGTTCAGCCGAGCGCTGAGATCGCTCGATCTTGCGATCCGCCTTGCCCAAGAGGACGACACCACCGTCCCTGATGACCTCATTTCGATGGGAGAGGCGGCAGACATAGCGGAGTGCTCATCGAGGACGATCCGACGCCGTATCGATGATGGAAGCCTGCAAGCATTTGGACCGAATCGTCGAGTCAGC
>JANQQY010000549.1 GCA_028284845.1 Spirochaetales bacterium | reverse complement strand
CGTTACCATCGTCTCGGACGGCCGGTGGCTCGACATGTCAACGGCCGATGCCAGCTACCAGATCCGCTCGTCGCTCGCGGTTCAGCCGGAGTACGAGGCGGTCATGGGCCTCGAGATGGTGGCCGGGAGCTTCATCTCGGAGTCGGACGTGGAGCAGCAGAATCGCGTACTCGCAATCTCAGAGGAGACGGCTATGATACTCTTTGGGAGTGCGGAGGCAGCGGTCGGAGAGACGATCTTTGGTTCGGTGCCAGTGATTCAGGAGGGACGGAACCGACCGGTGTTGGGAAAGGAAGCGTTCACGGTCGTCGGGGTTTTCGCGACACCCGAGGATCTGGAGCGAGAACTCTACGGCATTGGTGATGTCCTCATGCCGCTCGGCATTAGTATGCGGCCCGGATTCGACGCAGCGATGGATCCTGCCGCATACCTCGTAGGACGTCTCGTCAACGACTCGGTTGAGGCCGCGGAGGCGAGGATTCGAGCAACGCTCGAGGTTGAGTATGGCGAGGAGACGTTGATTGGAGTGTGGGAAGGAAATGGCAATCGACCGGAACCGATCATCGATCAAGTTCGCCGAGCGGCGTCGAGCTTTGTTCTCGCGATCAACGTTCTTGGCATCGTGATTCTCATCGCGAGTTCAATTGGCGTGTTTAGTGTGATGTTGGTTGAGGTGCTTGGACGAATGCGCGAGATCGGCCTGAGAAGAGCATTGGGGGCGTCCCAATGGGATATTCGCCGCTTCTTCACGGGTCAGGCACTCTACTATACGCTGCTGGGCGGGGCGATCGGCGTCGGACTCGCCTTTCTCTTCTACCCGGTCATTGGTCAGTCGATGCTTCCGTTCTTTGAGCAGACCGGCATCTCTGCATCTGTGATCAGCCTCAGCTCGCCGGGCCTCGTTCCAATCGCTTTTGCACTCGGCGCGGCGGTTGTTGTGGGCACGCTCTTTGGGTTCTTCCCGGCGGTCTCCGCCAGCCGGACACCTATTGTTGAGGCAATCCGAGAAGACGCGGCATAGGGAGAAGGCATGAGACGATCACTGCTTGTTGTGACACTGATATCGGCTGTGGTGCTCTCTCTGATGGGACAGACCGACGACGCATCCACGTCTGACGCCACACACATCTCCGGCCGAACGCTGTTCCCGGACGACGTCGCCTCGCTCGCGATTCAATCGAGTTCGGCCATCGTGACGCTCCAGCGGAACCTCGAAGACGCGATGGAGGCGATCGGGTGGGAGGCCTACCGCGACGATCTGGGAATCGCGCTGAGCGGAGCCGTCTCCGGCACGTCGATCGACTCAATCTCGACTTCGGCGGGAGCGAGCGTCGGATTCGATATCGATCTGATTCCACAGCTTCGACTCACGAGTGATCTTGGTGCGACGTTTCGCGACCCTGTCCCATCGGCGGGGTACGACATCATCGACGGGACGGTAGGGATCGAGTTCACCCCACTCGCAGATACCTCGGGTAACGAACGAGACGAGCTTGAGGTCGCGATCGCTGAGTACGCCATCAGCAATGAGATCCGAGAGCAGTCATTTAGTGCAATCGTTCAGCTCTTTGACGCAGTACGAGCCGCATCCCAGATCGCACTTCTTGAGAGCGATCTCGATCTCGCGGAACGCCACCAAATGTCTGTGATTGCGCTTCGGGATCGCGACCGTGCCACGGACGCCCAGGTAGAGGCAGCGAACGATGCTGTCCGGACAGCAGACCAGGCGCGAAGACGCGGCGCTTTCGATCTGACGCTTGAGCTCAACACGCTGGGAACGGAGTTAGGTGTTCCCGTCGTTGCAGATCAGCTTCCTGCGCTTAAGGAACTTGGCCTGGCGGACGCGGTAACCATGGCCGAGGGAGTGACGAACACTCTCGACGAAGAGCTTCTCGTCTTGGAGTCGGACTCTGTGATGGAAGCGTGGTTTGCCCTCTCAGGCGAGCTCGTAGACACCGACGATGCACGGGTGTTTGACCCATCTGCATTTTCGCTCACCGCCTCGGTCGGCTCGTCTCTTACCCAGGCGTCGGAGGGTGCATCGCCTGAGATTACCGATCCTCTTTTCTCGCTCTCCTTCCAGCTCTCCATGAACGGGAGCAACTTCGACCACGAGCGGGTGACGCGGGCCGAGGAAGACGTCGCTCAGGCCGAGCTCGCTCTCGATGCCGCGACCAGAGCCGCGTCATTGGCGTTGCAATCCGCCCTACTCGACCTTGAGATAGCCGTAGAAAATGCCTCGGCAGAGGAACGGGATGTCACCATCGCCGAGCAGGATCTTCGTGAAGCCGAATTCCTCCTCGGACGCGGGGAGCTCACACAACTCGCGTATGACGAAACGGCCGTCGCACTCGAGGCCGCCCGCCTTGAACGTGACCTCTCACGGCTCGCCGTCGTTCAGCAGCTCTACCTGATCGAACTCATCCAGTTCTGAGCACAGAGAACTCGAAATAGTCGTGCGACCACTCTCCTAAGACAAGAGAGGAACGGACGGCTGAGGCAAGTAGACAGACCGGCTATATCTCGACGCGACGAAAGGTGACCCCGGCGAAGGTCGCCACGGTCTCACCGACGCGATCCAAATCCTCGACGTCGGAGGAGTCCTCAATCAGGATCTTCTCAGAGGCCGTCTCGATGTAGAGCCGGAAGTAGGTGTTGCGTCTGCTGATGTAGCCGCGGTAGCGTGTGTTCAGGAGTCCAGGCTGTGGCTGCTCGCTCTCCTTGAGCAGCCGGACGCTTTGGAGGACAATCTCGGAAACACTCGACAGAGGGAGATCACGGGTTCGAAACAAGACTCCCGCGATCCGCTTCTCAAAGCAAACGGTGTCGGACTCGCGATCAAGTCGAGTGATCGAGTTCCAGGCGGCTACCATCAGGCTGACGCCGGTGATGACAAAGTAGAAGATCGTGCCGCCGATCATCGGTTCTGACGGTGTGCTCGATCCTATGAAGAACGAGACGAGGAGGATTGTGCCAATCGAGCCAAAGAGGATTCTGCGAAAACGGCTCGACTGGATCACCAGCTCACTCTCTGAGACCTGCGATAGCGCGACCCGGGATCGAACGCGAAGCATTAGCCGTTTGGTGGATTGTGGCACGCTATGACGTGCCCATCCTGGTCCTTCTCGAGCGCCGGTACAATCTGTGTGCACACGTCGGTCTTGTAGCTGCACCGTGGATGAAACGTGCACCCGCTGGGAGGGTTCACCGGACTCGGGACATCACCTTCGGGTGGACGAAGCTCATTTGGATGATCGGGGTCCGCGACAGGCACCGCAGATAGCAAGGAGATCGTGTACGGATGCCGCGGATTCGCATAGAGCTGCTGTGCGGGTGCGGTCTCAACGACCTTGCCTAGATACATGACTGCCACACGATCGGAGATGTATTGAACAACGCTAAGGTCGTGGGCAATAAAGACAAAGGTAAGGTTGAAGTCGTCCTGCAGCGAGATTAGCAGATTCAAGATCTGCGCCTGAATGGACACGTCGAGGGCGCTCACCGGCTCGTCACATACAATCAAAGACGGGGTGAGCGCGAGCGCACGGGCGATCCCGATGCGTTGTCGCTGGCCGCCGGAGAACTCGTGTGGATATCGATTGGCCGCCTGCGGTGGCAATCCGACCTTCTCGAGCAACTCCATCACCCAGCGGTCGAGGTCCTGGCCTACGTGAGTTCCGTACTCCTTGGGTCCCTCGCCGATGATGTCTTTCACCACCATGTGCGGATTGAGCGACGCCCAGGGATCCTGAAAGACCATTTGAACTCTGCGGCGGTTTGCTTTCAGAAGCTTTCGATCCATGGAGAGCAAGTCGGTCGTCTTCGCCCGCTCGTCCGCCTGGGCGCGGTTTGCTGAGATGTCTCGCTTGAGCGACTTGATTCGTGCCTTGTCGGCCTGCGTCTTTGTTGGTTGAGCGTCCAGCTCCTGCAACTCGCCGTTCAGAGCTTCCCTCTCGGCATCCATCTCGAACACTTCGCTGACAATCTGATCATCAGGATCGAGATAGACGCGCCCCGTGTCCGGCTCGTAGAGACGAAGCAAGCATCTGCCAACGGTGGTCTTGCCACAACCTGACTCGCCGACGAGACCGAGCGTCTCACCTCGCTTTAACTCAAGGTTCACCCCGTCAACGGCCTTGAGACCGAGCGTCTTGCTGGAAAACGCACTCGCCTTTACCGGGAAGCTCTTTCGTAGTCCGACGACTTTGAGAAGTGTATCGTTCACCTTGTCTCTCCAGCGGCAGACGCGCGTCTCTTTCGCCGCAACAGGCCTTGTGCTGCCTTCGCCTCTTGGTAGGCGGGGGTCTCTTGTACATCGTCGTTGTAGAGGAAACATCGGACCTGATGCCCCTCTTCCGTGTGCACCAGAGCCGGCTCAGCTTCCCAACACTTTGACATGACCTTGTTGCATCGAGGCGCGAATCGACAGCCTTTGGGAAAGTTCCGATGGTCAGGGAGGCTACCGGCGATCGCATTGAGCAACCGCCGGCTGCCGTCCGTATTGCGCTTCACCTCACCGAGCACCGGGATGCTTCCCAGCAGTCCCTGGGTATAGGGATGGAGCGGCTTCTTGAAGATGTCGCGCATAGACGACTGCTCGACAACGACACCGGCGTACATGACCATGACCCGATCTGCAAAGCTCGCTATGACTGCGAGGTCGTGGGTGATGAACATGATCGAGGTTCCGGTCCTGGCCTTCAGATCCGACATCAGCTTCAGGATCTGCGCCTGGATGGTAACGTCGAGCGCAGTCGTAGGCTCGTCTGCGATCATGATGTCAGGCTCGCATGCCATCGCGATTGCGATCATCGCACGCTGGCGAAGACCTCCGGAAAGCTGGAAGGGATACTCGTTCACTCGCTCTTCTGGATCGGACATACCCACCAGCCCCAGCAGCCGAGCACTCTCCTTCATCGCCTCCTCTTTGGTCATGTCGCGATGAAGCATCAAGACCTCTGAGATCTGGTACCCAACCGAGTAGACAGGATTGAGGCTTGTCATGGGTTCCTGGAAGATCATGGAGACGTTGTTCCCCCGGACCTTCCGCATCTCAACATCCGAAAGCTTCAAGAGATCGGTGCCCTTGAAGAGGACCTCACCGGCCTCGATCTTCCCTGGCGGGTCCGGTACAAGACGCATGATCGACATACTTGTCTGGGACTTGCCACACCCGGACTCACCTACGATCCCAAGCGTCTCACCCGAGTTCAGATCAAAATCGACACCATCGACGGCACGCACGGTATAGCCGTGCATGTGGAAGTGGGTCTTGAGCCCCTTCACCTCTAGCAGCTTGCTCATTGAGAATCCTTAGTGCTTGCTCTTTGGATCAACCGCGTCGCGGATCCCGTCGCCCAAAAAGTTCCATGCGAGAATCGCGAAGAAGATCATGAACCCAGGGATCAAGATCCATGGGAAATCCTGAACAACCCGAGTATTACGTGCGTCAGAGAGCATCAGTCCCCAACTTGATTGGGGGTCGGTGATTCCAAGACCGAGCAGACTGAGTGCACTCTCCCCGAGGATGTATCCGGGAATGGAGAGCGTAAGCTGAACGATCACAAACGAGAGCGTGTTCGGCAGGATATGCCGACGAATGATCTTGAAGTTGTTTAAGCCCATCGTCCGCGCGCTCATGACGTAGTCATCATTTTTGATCGAGAGAACAAGGCCGCGAATGATTCTCGCGAGCCCTGCCCAGCCGATTCCGGAAAGGATGATGATGATCAGGAGGTAGACCTGAACCGACGTCAGTCCTGCGGGGAACGCAGCACGCAACGCGAACAAGAGATAGATCCCCGGGATTGAAATGATAAGCTCCCCAAGTCGCATCAACACCACGTCGACGGTCCCGCCAAGGTACCCTGCGATACCCCCGATCGCGAGACCGATTACAAATGTGATGGCGGCCCCAATGAGTCCAACGGTGAGCGAGATCCTCGATCCATGCATCAATCGGCTTGTGATATCACGACCGCGATCATCGGTACCAAGAGGGAAAAAGCCACCGGTAGGCGACGTCAGAAAGTGGCGGTGCGCTGTGAAGAGGCCGAGGAATCGGTAGGGCGTGCCCTGCGCAAAGAGCGAGAGAAAGTTCTTATTTCCCTTCGCAACGATCACACGAAGCGGTGCCTCAGAACCGTCAGTGAAGGTTGAGCCGACCTGCACAATTCGTCGTGCATCCGGGTCAGGATCACGCTCGACCGCGGCGATCTCGTTCTGAAGCAGGAGCGCATACTCGGAATCGGGCGCAAACCGGAACGAGTTGAATGCGAACTCCATGAGCTCATCCCTGCGTTCCGCCGCAGATCGCGCTGAGGTGACGACACGCTGCTGGAGCTGCTCCTCGGTCGGTGGAATCGTTACCAGACGCATCGATCGTTCAGGAATGACCCCGTACTCGCGAAACGCGATGTTCACCTGTCGCTGCTCAAAGGTGTACGGTCTGAAGGCTCTTCCATCCGGACCGTTATAGACCCAGTAGACCCGTGTGCGTGGGTGATACGGCTTGAGCTTGTCCGTCCACGTCATGTCAAACGGAGAGAGGACGTCAGCAAAGAGCGCAACGAGATAGAGAACAAGGAGCATTCCCAGTCCTACCTTGCCCAAGGTGTGCTTGCGGAACCTTCGAAGATAGATCGCCCACATGCTCTCCGAGCGCTGTGCCATGCCCTCACGGGCTGATGCGATCGCAGCAGAATCGACCTCCGTGGTCGTAGCTGTCTTTGCCTGTTTGTCTTCTGTACCGACTGCCATTTATCCGATCCTTATCCTCGGGTCTACGACCGCCAGGAGGATGTCTGCAACGAGGTTTCCGAGCACCAATAGTATCGAGCTGTAGATAAGCCCACCGATCACCAGGTAGAGATCCTGAGACAGGATCGCACTAAGTGTAAGGCGCCCCAGCCCGGGCCAACTCAGAACCGTTTCCGTGAGGGCGGCTCCCGCGAGGATGGTTGAAATCTGAAACCCGAGAATGGTGATCATGGGATTGATAGCGTTGCGAAGCGCGTGTCGATAAACCACGTTCCGTTCGGTCTGGCCTTTGCTCCGCGCAGTCACAATGTATTGTTGATTGAGGATCTCAAGCATATTCGCTCGCATGATCCTCGTCAGGCCCGCCATGGTACTTGTGCCCAAGACGAACACCGGAATGATCATGTGACGCATCAGGTCGACCGCCTTCCCAAACAGCGAGTAGGTTGGGAAGTCGATGCTCGTCATGCCCCCCAAGGGCAACCAGGTGCCCGGCGGATTGCTCGTCGCACCCACGAGATAGATAAGCAGGAACGCCAGGAAGAAGTTGGGGATCGCAAGGCCGATAAAGGCAAGAACCGATATCGATTGGTCTTGCCACTTGTACTGCTTCGTCGCGGCAAGGATGCCGGCGGGAATGCTGAATCCCCATCCAAGCGCGAGACTTGTGACCGAAAGGAGAATCGTCGCAGTAGCACGCTGCCGAACGAGCGTGAAGACCGGAGCCTGGTAGCTGAACGAGAACCCAAAATCGCCCCGCAAGACAT
>JANQQY010000528.1 GCA_028284845.1 Spirochaetales bacterium | reverse complement strand
TTTTTCGCAGCGCACGATCCCACAACGCTCAATAGGCAAGGGAACGACGTCGGCACGCAATACCGATCGGTTGTTCTCTACAGAGACGAGGCGCAGAAGGAATCAGCCGAGCGAATCCGGGCGGAGTTCGATCAGAGGCTCGCAGGAGCGGTAGTGACGGAGATCGTGCCGCTCGAGACCTTCTACGAGGCGGAGGAGTACCACCAGGATTACTTCGATCGAAACCCGAATGCCGGATATTGCCGGGTCGTCATCGCACCAAAGTTAAAGAAGCTCGGAATCCCGTCCATTCCGATCTAGACCGCGGAGGCTTGGCCCCTCGCCTGTGCTGCCTATTCGCTCGAGCGAGCCGCCTCGGCACTCACCTTGGCGTTCGGGGCGTTTCCAATGCCGGTAACCGTTGGGCGCGTTGCCTCTCCCAGGTAGCCAATCGCATTCGTGATGACCCGCAGAACCTCAGGCTGGCGATAGATGGGGTAGGTCTCGTGGCCGGGGCGGAAGTAGAACACCTTGCCATAGCCACGCTTCCAGACCATGCCGCTCCGGAAGACCTCTCCACCGGCGAACCAGCTCACGAACACGAGTTCGTCCGGCGTTGGAACGTCGAAAAACTCACCATACATCTCCGAATGCGGAACCTCGATGTACCGGTCGATCCCCGCCGCGATGGGATGGGTGGGATCGACGACCCACAAACGCTCGTGCATGTCGTCCTCTCGCCACACCAGCCCGCAGGTGGTCCCGAGAAGACGCTTGAACGGCTTTGAGAAGTGGCCCGAGTGGAGGACGATCAGTCCCATGCCCCGTTGCACCGCGGCCTGAACACGATCGACCGTCTCATCCGCGACGTCCCCGTGGGCCTTGTGGCCCCACCAGAGCATCACGTCGGTCTTGTCGACCAGATCTTGTGGTAATCCGTTCTCCGGCTCATCGAGTGTTGCCGTACGGACCACGAGCCCGTCTACCGATTCAAGGTGCTTCGCAAGGGCGGCATGAATCCCGTCCGGGTAGACGGCCTTCACTTCCTCGCTCTCCCTTTCATGCCGAAACTCGTTCCAGATCGTGACGTTCATAGCTGTTCCACCTCTACGGGTCGTTGTTGCTCCGCGCTCTCTACGGCGCAGAGGCTCATCGCGAGACTATAGTAATTGTCGCTCGATACGGTCATTGGGGTCTCACCCGAACGCACCGTACGAACGAACTCTTCTATGCAGCCGGCATGGCCGGTAAACCGCATCGATTCCCGCTCGGGGATACGAACGCCGACCGCTTCCCGGACGAGGTCACCCCCGTTTGCCGGTTCGGGATCGGTGACCCGCTCGGCATCTACCTGGGAGTGTCCATCCCACAGGGCCGATCCCCAGGTACCAATCGCGCGCCACTCGGCCTCCCAGCTCGTCATATGGCCTTCGGCGCACCAGCTTCCGCGATAGTTGAACACCGACCCGTCGGACATTTCGGCCGTGACGATTGCCGACGCTCCATGCGTGTACCACGATCCCGGCGGGTTCCATTCGTGGCAGCTCACCCGAGACGGTCTTGCCCCAAGGAGAAAGCGAGCCTCATCAAAGGTATGGATCGCCATGTCGAGGAGCAGCACGTGATCCATCTCGGCTCGGAAGCCACCAAAGTGGGCGGGGACAAAAAAGTCACCGTAGAGCGTGTGGATGGATCCGAGTTCAGAGAGTTCGAGGGCGTCGCGGTAGCGGACGATCTCAGGGTTGTACCGTCGATTCTGAAGCACTGCATGGGTTCGTCCGACTTCGGCCGCAGTCGCGACCACCTCACGGGCGGCGGCCATGCTATCCGCGAGCGGCTTCTCCACAAGGACGTGACACCCGGCGCGGAGGCACTGGGTGTCGACCATGGCGTGCGCCGCCGGGATCGTGCAGTCGAATGCGATCTCCGGCTTTGTGTCGCTGAGCGCCGCATCAAGGTCATCGTAGGCGGGAGCCTCGAGCCCGTACTTCTCCGCCTGGGCTCTCGCAGCCTCCTTGTCGAGATCGACGAGCGCCACGAATTCGATTCCGCCGATCTCCTGTGCCGCGGTCAGCCAGGAGTTGGAGATCCCGCCGCATCCAACAAGAATGGTTCGCATTGAGCCTCCTTAGCCGACAATCCGGCTGAGCGTCCCGATCGACGACTCGAGTTTTGGAGCCTCTGTCGCGTAGGCCGACTCCGGGATTGAGTAGTCGAATTGAATGACCGTCCCGTCGCCGGCGGTCGTGATCAGGGTGAAGGTGATCCGATCGCCCGGTGAGTGACGTATCTGCTCAACGTTCAACCCATTCACGGTGAACGATGCGCGAGATCGTAAATCGTCCTCTTCTCCCGCCTCGAGGTTCGCCCAGTAATGCTCAAGGTAGTCCGAACGCTGAGCAGTCGGGCCGTCGGCGTCAATGACGCGGGAGAGAGACGCGAAGCTCAACGACTGCGTCTCCAGGAACACGTCGACGATCTCCAGGGAGAACTCCTGACCGCCTTGCTCACGTGCGAGTCCCTCTGAGACGCCCTGTCGTTGTTCCGGGCTCAGCGCTATCCAGTCTCGCGGCGGGCGGAACGCGACTCCAAGCGCTCGGTTCTCGTAGGCCGAGTCGAGGAGCTCCGGATCGACCTCAAACTCGACCTCTCCAGTCGCTCCGGCCGATGGCGATCTGACCCCGCACCCAACAAAAATCGTCGCCAGGAGCGCGATTCCCAGGACGACGGAGATCCTATATGACGTCATGCGAATGGTATGAAGCATAAAAAAGGCCCTCCCGCGACGGGAGAGCCCGACGGGTGTGATACCCGTTACTTAATAACCTGGACCGTTCGAACCTGCAGGCTCACTGCCGATCCGAACCCACTGAGGATGGCGTCTACAATGGACGTCTGGGTGACGATCTTGTAGTTCTCCGATCCCCCACTCATCGCCTTGGTATCCACACTATTCAATGGGATCAGGCCCCACAGGAGGTACCACTGCTTTGTGCTCTCAGTGAATCCCGTCGAAGCACCAGTTCCCACGATGTGCTCGTGTGTCGTGCATGCAAGGACAGAAAAGGCAAACAGAGCGACAAGTCCCAGTAGAACGGTGTTGCGTAAAACCTTCTTCATGGAAATCTCCTTTCATCCCGACCGTATCTCGCGCCTCGTGCTTCGTCAACCGAAGATCGGCGGGGGATGATGAATTGTCGATGAGTTTTGCCCATGCGAGTCTGCATGGATTGCTGTCACCACCGATCGCGGATACCCTCCTCGTGTGACAGAGCAATCCGCAACGATCGACTGGAAGTCGGTTTCCATTTCGGACACAGCAGCGGCGCTTCGGACGAACACCACGACCGGCCTCAGCGACGAGGAGGCGAAGGTCCGGATTGAGACCTACGGGGAGAATCGGCTCAGGGAGACGGGCGGGACGAGCTTTTTCCGGCGCTTTCTCAGCCAGTTTCGGAACGTGCTGATCTACATTCTCCTCTTCGCCGCAGTCGTGAGCGGCGTGCTTGGCGAGCTCACGGATGCGCTTGTCATAGCGGCGATCGTGCTCCTCAACGCGGTGATCGGCGTGATTCAGGAGAGCCGAGCCGAAGAGGCGATCGCCGCGCTGAAGGCCCTCTCGAGTCCCCGCGCACTGGTTCGCAGAGACGGGCGGACGATCGAGGTCGAAGCGCCTGTCATTGTCCCCGGGGACGTTGTCCTGCTCGAGGCGGGTCGCGTCGTGCCCTGTGATCTGCGGCTGATCGAGAGCGCGAACCTTCGTCTGGAAGAGAGCTCCCTCACCGGCGAG
>JANQQY010000484.1 GCA_028284845.1 Spirochaetales bacterium | reverse complement strand
GCCGGCACAAAGAAGGTTACCGGGTCCGGCTTGTCCGGCTCAGCGAAACTGAAGCGCAGCTGCACGAGTCCGTTTGATTCCCGAATACATTCGTTGAGTCCGCTCTTGAGGTTTGCTATAATCTTCGCGGTCGTCATTGATGCCGAGTAGATGATACAGGGCCACTGTGAACCAACGCACTTCACGTGCACCTGTTTCGCATTGAGCCGAATGGCCTGTGTGATTTCCTTGGTAAACGTCACCTCAGCATGAGCAAACTGCTTGAAATAGCGTGTGATCTGCTGACTGGTTGTGACGGGCATCGCGGCGAGACGAATAGTAGAAAAAGCACATCTCTGTGTCAACTGAGAGGCCCAATGCTCCACGGAATAGGCAACCCGCTCATGGACGTGATCGTCCGTACGAACGACGATGGACCGGCAAATGTCGGAGCGGTCCCTGGGACGATGAATCTCGTCGAGTACGACCAGCAGCAGAATGCACTCAAGCAGGGCACGCTGGTACGCCAGTTGCCCGGCGGCAGCTGCGCAAACACCATCCGAGGTACGGGATGGTTGCTCCGAGCGGTTGGTTCCCAGTCGACGCTCTCCTACTCCGGCGCCGTGGGGAACGACCGGCAAGGAGACGCCTTTTCAGCGCTCTTGGACACCGAGGGAATCGACCCGTTCCTCGCAGCAAAGCGGACACCGACCGGTTCATCCGTCATTCTGGTGACTCCCGACTCACAGCGGACGATGTTCACCTACCTCGGCGCGTGTCGGGACTTCACACGTGAGGATCTTCAGCTCGCCCGGATTCGGTCCGCACGAATCCTCCATACGACAGGCTACATGTGGGACACGCCGAATCAAGAAGAGGCCACACGTCGTGCAGCAGAGGTGGCGCGCGGAGCAAACACGCTGGTTTCCTTCGACGTTGCCGATCCCTTTGTGGCCAATCGGTACCGGGACTCGCTCGTTCAGTGGATTCCCGGAAACGTGCAGCTCCTCTTCGCCAACGGGGAGGAACTGCGGGCGCTCACCGGGGTAGAGGGAACGGACGACGAGGTGCTCTCGGCTGCGGAGCGGCTTGCGCCGACGGTCGTCATGAAGATTGGGGCTGACGGCTGTCACGTTCACCATCGGGGTATTACAACGAGTGTGCCCGCACATCCGGCGACTCGGTTTGACACCACCGGCGCAGGTGATGCATTCGCCGGCGGCTACTTGTTCGGCCTGGTTCAGAAGTGGTCAGCCGCCGAGTGCGCCACGGTGGCGAACATTCTCGCTGCCGGAATAGTCTCCGTTGATGGGTGCAACTACGACGCACTCGACGAGACGGTCATCAGAACAAGCGTGCAGAACGCTGTGGCGCACTGATTGTTCCCTTTCGAGGGGAGGTGCTACATTCTGTGGTGAGGGGGCGATGTGCTTCGAGAGTGGAAAGGTGTTCGACAGAGACCCGACGAGGGATTCCGACGCTGGTTCACCGACGAGGAGATGGATCTGATCGTCTGGTACGATTCCGATCGCCGTGTCAAAGGGTTCCAACTCTGCTACGGAAAGCAGACCGATCAACACGCTATGACGTGGTTGTCTCGTGGCGGCTTCACACACGCCAAGGTTGATGATGGAGAGTCTCGACCCATCGGATCCAAATCGACACCCATCCTCGTCCAGGACGGCCACATCGACTCCGAACGACTCACACACGACTTCGTCTCACGCGCTACCGAGGTGGAGGAACCTATTCGGAATCTTGTTGTGAAGAAGCTTGGTCAGTTTGTGGAGCAGGTGGGGTAGGGCGGTCCGAGAGCGCTTCATCCAGTGACTGGATGAGGGAGTCGGTGATACTCCTTACCTCAAGGCTGGCTCTTCGTTGCTTGCCGTTCAATTTGATAAAGTCGTCTGAAGCCAGAATCCCTGCCAGAATCGCTATCTTTAATGGGTCCTGCGTACCGACCGAACTCTGAATCTCATTTACCTTGCCGCGAAAATGCTCAACGACTTCAGAGAAGTACTCTGAGTCCTCGTCGGTGCGAACCGTGAATGCTGTGCCGAGCATTTCGATCCGCATCTAAAAGATATCGAGCTCCGGGTCATCAGAGTCGTCCGGCGCCTCTTCCACACCGTCCTCGGCTGGAAGGTCCTCTTCCGGAAGGTCAGTCGGTTCGGGATCTGTCGCCTCCGCATGTCCGGGCGCTTTATCTGCGACCGGTTCGGTCTTGTGTTCGTCTTCCGATTGCGGATCGGGGGCGCGTTCCTCTTCTGCGGGGGTGATCGCTTCGTGGGAAGCTGCCGGTGTCTCATTGGTCGTAGACTCAGACGATTCGGCCTCCGGCTCGGCCGGCTCCGTCGCGGGTCCATCGGTGAGTTCGGAATCGGCCTTTTCGCCTACCGTGTGCTCGAGATCATCGAGCTGACGCAGAGCGGATACGATGCCCGCCTCGATCTCGTCCTGTTCGGACTTGAACGATGAGACCATCGATTCAAGCTCCTGAATCCTACTCTCGTAGCTCTCAAGGCTCGCTTTTAACGTGAGGTTTTCTTGCGTTAGGGAGCGGATTCGGGAAACTGCAGCTTCGACCTTTCGTTCGAGTATCCGAATCTGATCGAGGCTGATCATCTACTCGAGCGCGCTCTTGGCCCGGCTTACGAGTTCGCGGAACGCCTCTTTGTCCTCAATGGCGAGGTTCGAGAGGGCCTTCCGGTTCATTTCTACGTTGGCCTTCTTCAGGCCATTCATAAACCGGCTGTAGCTCATGCCTTCGGCCCGGCAACCTGCCGAGATTCGCGTGATCCACAGGGAACGAAACTCACGCTTCTTCACCTTGCGGTCGCGGTATGCGTACGAGAGGCTCTTGGCGACCGCGTCTTTCGCGGTTCGGTAGAGCTTGCTCCGGCGTCCCCAGTAGCCCTTCGCGAGCTTGAGAATCTTCTTCCTTCGATCTTTTCTACGAGTGCCGTCTACTGCTCGTGGCATGGATGCTGCTCCTTGCTCGCTTAATCGTACGGGAGAAGCACCTTCGCGCGCTTCTCTTCAGCCGGACTCAGCATGCCTGCTTTGCGCAGGTTCCGCTTTCGCTTGGCGCCCTTCTTGGTGAGGATGTGGCGAAGACCCTGCTTCTTGTACTTGATCTTCCCACTGCCGGTCTTGTGATACCGCTTCGCAGCGGCCTTTCGCGTCTTCATCTTGGGCATAGGTTTTCTCAGCTTTTCTTCGACTTCGGGCTGATAATCATCGACATGAATCGACCTTCCATTGCTGGTGGTCGATCGACAGTCACGTCACGATCGAGCATCTCGAGAACCTTCCCAAGAACGATCTTCCCTCGCTCGGTGTGTGCGAGTTCGCGACCGCGAAACCGGATGGTCACTTTCACCTTGGCGCCCTTGTCGAGGAACTCCCCAACGTGCTTCGCCTTGAACTCAAGATCGTGCGTATCGATCTTGGGCTGCATCCTGATCTCTTTTAGCTCTTGCTGACGCTGCTTCTTCTTGTTCTCCCTGTTCTTCTTTTCCAGGTCGAACTTGTACTTCCCGTAGTCGAGTATTCGACATACGGGTGGATTCGCGTTTGGTGCAATCTCAACGAGATCAAGCCCCTTGTCGTCAGCCATCTGGCGAGCTTCAAGAGTTGGAACGATTCCCACCTGGTTGTTCTCGTCGTCGATGAGGCGAACCTCACGAACCCGGATCATGTCATTGACCCGCAAGTCTTTTGTAGCCAATCACCCCCCTTCTAGTGTGGTTTTCAGAACCCACACAATACCATCGCGACATTTCAGAGTCAAACCGAGCGCCGTGTTTCGGACCCGGCAAGAACAAAGCAACACTCTGTGGCAGTGAGATTTGCGCTCCACGGTGCCACCCGTCGGGAGCGTCGGAGATCGACCGTTTCCAGGATCCTGATTCCCAACTCGTTGCACAGAGCGGTGAAGTCTCTCCGAGTGCAGAAGTGGATGTTCGGAGTGTCGTGCCACGAGTAGGGGAGTTCGTTGTTCTGCGGCATTCGACCACGGAGCAGTAGTTGCAGCCGGTTCACGATGTATCCGAAGTTCGGGAAGTTGACGATCGCCCGCCTGCCTACGCGGACCATCTCCCGAATGATCTGTACCGGATCTTTGAGCGCTTGCAGGGTCTCATTCAGGATTACGTAGTCGTAGCTCCCGGACGAGTATTCAATGAGCCCCTCATCCAGGTCGCCCTGAAACACACTGATACCCTTGCGAATGCAGGCACGAATCTCTTCCTCGCCAATCTCGACTCCGCGCCCCTTTGTGTTTCTCTCACGACGCAGCAGGTCGAGCAACTCGCCGTCTCCGCACCCAAGGTCGAGGACGGTGCTTCCAGGCTCAATCAGGCTCGCGATCCGCGTGTAATTAAATCTGACGTCAGCCGGGCCCATCGGTGTCCTCCAGGAATGAACCAATCAGTGGCGTCTGTCGGTCGGTCTCGAGCAGGAAGGAGTCGTGTCCGAAGGGGCAGTCGAGTTCCGTATAGGTAACGTCTCGCTGGAGTCGCATGAGGGAGACAACAACCTCTTTACTCTGATACGACGGGTAGAGCCAGTCCGACGTGTAACTCACGACGAGAAACTTGTTCTGCGACTTCCCGAACGCCGATTCGAGGGAGCCGTACTTGCCGGCGAGATCGAAGTAATCGATCGCCTTTGACAAATAGATGTAGCTATTTGCATCAAATCGATCGACAAAGGTCCCGCCCTTGTATTCGAGGTAGCTCTCTACTTCGAACTGATCGGAGAAATCGAACTCAAATGAGTTTCGTTCCTGGAGGCGCCGACCGAACTTCTCGTGCATCGATTCATCTGAGAGATAGGTGATGTGCCCCACCATTCGGGCGATGGCGAGTCCGCGCGCCGGAGCTTCTCTCCCGTAGTAGTTTCCGCCGTTCCACCTCTCGTCCGACATAATCGCGTTGCGCCCGACCGCATTGAACGCAATTGCCTGCGCGCTCGGGCGCGGTGTCGACGCCAGAACGATGATTCGGTCGACTGCATCCGGCTCGGAGACGGCCCACTGGAGTGCCTGCATTCCGCCCATCGATCCGCCCGCCACCGCATGCAATCGTCGAATGCCAAGGCGTTCCACAAGGCGGCGCTGGACGCGCACCATGTCCTCGATCGTCACCACAGGAAAGCCCAGCCCGTATGGCTCGCCCGTTTCCGGGTCTGTGTCGCCTGGGCCGGTCGTTCCCTGACAGCCACCGATCACATTGGAGCAGATGACGAAGAATCGGTCGGTATCAAATGATCGGCCTGGGCCGACCATGGTATCCCACCATCCCGGGTGGCGATCGTCCGCGCTGTGTCGTCCGGCGGCGTGAGCATCTCCGCTGAAAGCGTGGAGCAGGAGTATCGCATTCGACGCCGCCGCATTGAGCGAACCGTATGTCTCAAACTGCACTCGTACCGGAGAGAACTCACGCCCGCTTTCGAGGATCAACGGGTCGCTCGAGTCGGCGACCATCATTGTCTGTGGTGTGACGATTCCCACGCCGGCCATTCGCGCAATAGTAAGGAAAGCGGACCAGGTGTCAACGCTTGGACGCATCAAGCCAACGTGTTAGGATCGCCGCGCTGTGCAGGTATACCTACTGGTCGCGGTTCCGCTTTCTTATGTCTACGTCGTGATACTGCGAGATCTCGCAGGCAGCGCGTCATCGCTGATCACTCGGCCGCTTCTCACAGGCGCGCTCTCCACGGTTGTGATAGCGCTTGTTCTCTCGTTCGTGGTCCGATTCGCAGTCGAGCCGTTCAGCGGTCCGGGTCTCTTCTTCTATACCGCGGTCACAAACTATCTCCTGCCTGTCTACCTTGGGTTCGGCCTCTACCTGCTCTTCATTCCATCCCCAGGCTCGCTATCGCCTGACGAGGCATTCCTATCTTTTCTCTCGTTCTTGGCCGGCCACTTTGCCGTGCAGGGTGTGATTGATCTCTTTGATCCGGCCTTCGTTGGTGTCTACGAGCTCTTCGTCGCTCCGACGATGCGCGTTGCGCTGATGATCATCGCCGCAGTCGCATACTTTCACTACCGTGAGGAGACCTTCTGGACGCGGTATCTCTACATGATGCTGCTCGCCGTCGCACCGTTCGCCGTCGCTGTCCCGCACCTGCTCTTCAGCATGAATCTCGTGGGAGCCGCGATTCCGGTCACGGCGACGCTCTTTGTTGGGTCGTTCGGAATGGTGCTTTTTTGGACCGGTGGCCGATCCACGATTCAG
>JANQQY010000473.1 GCA_028284845.1 Spirochaetales bacterium | reverse complement strand
GGATGAAGCACTTCTTCCACGCTCCTACCGCCGCCATGCCTGCTGTTCCTGTCCCCAAGGCGGAACCCACCGCCGCGAGTGCGAGGGCCGCGCCAACACCTATCAATCCCCAATCCATGAGATTCTCCTTTCTCGTCTACGAGTACGGCTCGTACTTGATTCCAGTCCATTCCATTCCAAGGTGCCCTGAGAACTCAAGCAGGTTCAATCGGACTCCATGGACGATGACAGCGAGTCCTGCCATCACAACGTTGAGCGTATGGCCAAGAGCCAGAATCACGGACGCTCCGATAATCCCGCCGATACCGCCTCCGACACCTGCGGCCATCGCGTTGAAGGCCTGAGCAATCTGCACGGTCGCCAGCCCTACCGCGAAGAGCCTGATGTACGAAACGACATCGCTAAAGCTGCCTATGCTGTCAATAAAGGTGATGAAGAGATTGCCAAATCCGCTTCCAATCCCACCCAAAAAACCCTTCTCGGTCGACTGTTGACCAAAAATGATTACAAAGACGAGACCTCCACCAATCAGACAGAGTCCGTATGGCGGGAAGGTTGCTCCCACAAAGAGGCTCAGCACGAGCAGATAGAGCCCAATAACCATGGCGAGCGAGCCGAGCTGAGCAAACGCCTTGATCCGCGGTCGCTCCCGGATTTCGCTGAAGAAGTTCCAGGCGTGAGCTAGGCAGAGATGTACTACCGCGAGAAGAAATGCGATTCGCTGAACGTTCTCAGTGCTCGCCGCCTCAAACGTGTCCAATGAGGGGATAACAAGCAACGAGAATGGATACATATCTCCAAACGCCTCGAACCCGAACCAGTTGCCGGTGACACCGCCCCAGGCCACGGTGCTGATTCCAAGCACAAGGAGGAGCGACGGAAGCAGCTTCTGTTCGGCACGGATTAGCATCACGATCGATGCCAGCAGCAGGAGCGCACCATAGCCGGCGTCACCGATGATCATTCCCACAAAGACGATGAAGAACAGCAGGAAAAAGACGCTGATGTCGCGTTCGCGGTATCCGGGAACGACGCCCAGGAAGTCGAACATTGGACGGATGAGCTTCACCGGGCCACGGTTCTCGATCTTTGTAGGGACCTGGTCGTTGTTCTCCGGTTCGCGCAGAAGCAATCCCCAGCCGTTGTTCACGGCGGCCTGCTTGAGCGCATCAACTTCGCTCTGCGGAACGTAGCCATTGATGTAGGCGATCCGTTCAGAGGTATCCATTCCGAGTCGTACCTGCTCGTCGAGCAGGCTCTCCTCGATACCGGCAAGAGCCTCCTCGAGTGCCTGTTTGTGACCAACTAGAGCGGAGAGTTCCGCGCTGATCTTTTTGACCTCGGCCTGCTCCTCGGTAATTCTGGCATGGAGTGATGATAGGCTCAGCTCTCCGGGCGTAAACCGCTCTACACCCGGATCCTCGTCAATCTGTTCCGGAGTCGTGTCTGAGCTGTTCTCGCCGTTCTTCCACCAGAGCGCGAACCGTACGACAGAGGATGTGCTCTCAAGAACGATCGCACCCTCGGGCGCACGACGCTTGAACTCCTTTGTCGCCATCGAATAGAGGCGAAGTTCAATGCCGTGGCGCTCGAGTTCTTTCAGGGTTGCGGGTTCGAAATCTCCCCATGTCTCAATCCTGGAAACCTCGTCTGATATGCGATCAATGACCTCTTCGCGACCTCTGAGGTGTTCTGCGGTGGCGTGAACGTGCCGTGCGGTCTGAAGTGGGTCCTCCGTCGTGATGCTCGCCTCGGTGTCTGATTCAATTGCGCTGAGTTCGGCGATCGCCCGCGAGAGCACCTCGCGCTGCTCGGCAAGTTCCGCCGTGCGCTCGTCCGAACGCACTTCGATCTCGGGATGCAGCAGCCCGACGCGCTTGAGCGAAGCGAGTTCGGACTCGCGATGTGAGTCGAGAACGAGGACGGTTGCCTTGGACATTGGTGCAATCATCAGGCAGCCCCACTCTTTGCGTCGATTGCGGCCTTTGCGATCTTTCCGCGGACGACCGCGGCCGTTTGCTGATCGCCAAGATAGATTCGAATCATGCGAATATTGTTCTTTGTTTCTGGAATCTTGACCTTCTCAAAGAGATTGACGCGCTGAGTCGTAATGCGGAGCTCCTCGCTCAGTAGCTCATGCTGACGCTTCAGGACACGAACCTCGGCGTCCAATGCGAGCAATCTCTTGATAGCATCAATCCCTCTATCAACCCAGAGCGGCATGACGTAGTAGTCATAGGGTAGTTCCTCGAACTCTATGCCCTCGAATACCGGGATATCTATTCCCGCGATGTTACCGGTGCTCGTGTCGAGGCGGCGAATCCGAAGGAGTGACTCAATCCCAACGTCCTCGCCAAAGACTTCGACCCAGCTCATGACCTCTCGCCGGAGTTCTTGCAGCTGTGCGTCCTTCTCGCGCATATCTGCTTCGACCTGTCGTATCACCATCTGGAGCTGCTGCTTCTTGAGCTGCAGGGTGGGCAGGTATCGCTGAAACCGTTTGAGCGCATCTTTCTGGTGTTTGAGCTCATTCTTGGTGAGCTTCACCGTCGCCATGACTATGCGCTCTCCTCTGCATGAGTAGCGTCCTTCGGCCAAAACTTGCTGATGAGGTCGGTCCGAAGACCGGTTTCTGCGGGGTCAAAGCACTCGGAGAGAATCGCCCAGCCCCTGTCGAGAGCCTGCTCCAGCGGGACATTGACCGACAGATCCATCATCTCGGCCTCAAAGAGTCCGCCGTACTTGAGAAGCTTCTCGTCCCAATCGGACATTCGGAATCCCATTGAACGCTTCTCGAGCGACTCCTTGTAGTCGGCGTAGAGCGTGATCATGCCGTCCATGATGGCGCGGTGGTCCTCACGTGTATCCTTGTTCACCAATTGCTTGAGTCGTGAGAGCGACCCGAACGGCTCGATCCGGCCGTTTCGCAGGTAGTACTGACCCTCCGTGATGTATCCCGTATTGTCCGGAACCGGATGGGTTACGTCGTCTCCAGGCATCGTCGTGACGCCCAGAATGGTGATTGAGCCGGCACCTTCAAAATCGACCGCTTTCTCGTAGCGAGAGGCGAGTTGGCTGTAGAGGTCGCCCGGGTATCCTCGATTTGAGGGGACCTGTTCCATCGTGATGGCGATCTCCTTCATGCTGTCCGAGAAGTTTGTCATGTCGGTGAGGAGCACGAGAACCTTCTTCCCGTCCAGCGCAAAACGCTCTGCGACCGCAAGCGAGATGTCCGGCACCAGGAGACATTCAACGACGGGATCACTCGCGGTATGCACAAAGAAGATGGTGCGGCTCATGGCACCGCCCTCTTCAAGGACCTCGCGGAAGTAGAGGTAGTCGTCGTACTTCAATCCCATGCCGCCAAGGATGATCATGTCGACTTCCGCCTGCATGGCCACCCGGGCGAGTAGATCGTTGTACGGCTCGCCGCTGACGCTAAAAATGGGAAGCTTCTGGCTCTCCACTAGAGTGTTGAAGACGTCTATCATTGGGATTCCGGTTCGAATCATGTTCCGCGGGATAATCCGCATTGCAGGGTTGACCGATGGACCACGGATCTCGATCAGGTTCTCCTCCAGGCCTGGACCGTTGTCACGAGGGTTCCCACTTCCATCGAAGATCCGGCCCAAGAGGTTCTCACTGAAGGAGATCTCGAGCGGATGGCCCAGGAAGACCACTTCGTCACCGGTCGAGACCCCTCGACCACCGGCGAAGACCTGAAGAGAGACCTTGTCGCCGTTGAGCCGAATGACCTCTGCGAGACTCTTGCCGTGCGGCGAGGTGACGACCGCGAGGTGACCGTAGCGAACGTCGCTTGCCGTCACAGTGATGACGTTTCCGGCGATCGATTCAATCTTGCTATAGACCTTTCGCATGCTCGTCTCCTATCGAAGCTCGCCGACAAGTGCGCTGGCGTCTTCTTCAACGCCGGCTCGCTTACCGTCGATCATCCCTTTGATCTCGTCCTGCAGCTTCTGGAACGACTCTGTCTCCCATTCGGCGCCGTTGTAGTCGAGGAAGCGCTGCCGAAGCTGCGCGAACCAGCCACGAGCCTCCTCCTTGCCGGAGAAGTTCAGCCTACTCGTAACCAGGTCAAAAAGGACCTGGAACACGTGACGCTGCCGATCCACACTGACCGAGGCATCAACAGGGTCAAAGGCGTTCTGCTGCAGATAGACCGAGTCGATGAACTCGCTCTTCATGTACCAGATATAGTCGTCAAGACTCGTTCCCTCTTCACCAACAACTTTCATCATCTGCCCGACTTCATTCCCACGATGCAGCACGCCTCGCGCGTACTCGACCATGCCCGGATCGATTGCGCCGTTGTACTTGCTCCACGAGTCGAGTGGATGGATCGAGGGATAGCGGCGCGCATCAGAGCGTTCGCGTGAGAGGCCGTGAAAGGCGCCGACGACTTTGAGCGTCGCCTGCGTCACTGGCTCTTCAAAGTTGCCTCCCGCGGGACTCACGGTGCCGCCGATGGTAACCGAACCGCTGCTCCCGTCCTTCAGCGTGACCAGACCGGCCCGCTCGTAGAATCCGGCAATGACCGACTCGAGGTAGGCCGGGAAAGCTTCTTCGCCCGGGATCTCTTCCAGTCGCCCGGACATCTCACGCATCGCCTGCGCCCATCGGCTTGTTGAATCCGCAAGCAGCAGAACATTGAGACCCATTTGCCGGTAGTACTCGGCGATAGTCACGGCGGTGTAGACCGAAGCCTCTCGGGCCGCGACCGGCATTGAACTCGTGTTACAGATGATGACCGTTCGCTCAAGGAGGGTCCGGCCCGTCCGCGGGTCGATGAGCTCGGGGAACTCGCGAAGAGTCTCCACGACCTCACCGGCTCGTTCACCGCATGCGGCGATGATCACGATGTCCACCTCTGCGTTGCGACTCGTGATTTGCTGCAGAACAGTCTTGCCCGCTCCAAAGGGGCCGGGGATGCAGTAGGTTCCGCCCAAAGCGATTGGGAAGAAGGTGTCGATGATGCGGACCTTCGTAACCATCGGGTTCTCCGGCTTGAGCCGGTCGGCATAACAGTCGATGGCGCGTTTGACCGGCCACTCAAACATCATGGTGACGCTGTGTTCGTTTCCTTGTGCGTCTTGCAGAACCGCAATCTCGTCCTGAACAGTGTATTCGCCTGCTGGGGCAACTTTCTTGACGGTCATCGAACCGTAGAGATTAAAGGGCACCATGATTCGGTGTTCAAAGATGCCTTCCGGAACAGTACCGAGCGTGTCGGCGCGCGAAACGCTGTCACCAACGGACGCCTTTGGTGTGAATGCCCACTTCCGCTCTCTGT
>JANQQY010000453.1 GCA_028284845.1 Spirochaetales bacterium | reverse complement strand
CGATGAAGGGACACGCCGCCGCCCCGACTTGGCCATTGTCGCCCGCAACTACAGCATGTGGGTCGTGGTCGAAGTCGAGCTGGAGAATCACTCACTTGAACATCATGTGGTCCCGCAGATTCAGGCATTCGTGACTGGGCGCTATGACGAGTCGCACGCTGACTTGCTCTTCGAGAAAGACCCGTCGCTGAGCAAAGAACGTCTTCGGGAACTCGTGCGATTCGTTCCGCCTGTCGTAGCCGTGGTGGTGAACTCACGGTCCGTCCTTGTTCGCGGTTGGAATGCGCTCGAATCCGAGCATTCCGCTCGGCTGACGTTCCTAGAGTCATTCAGATCTGAAGACGGAGATGTGATTGTCTCTGTCTCCGGCTATCTGCCCTCTCCCAGGCCGCGCCGCATAGCGAAGTTGAGAAAGCAGGAGATGATGAACGCGCTTCGTTGTGGCAGGCCAGCCGATCTCCCGGCAGCGCTCGGCGATAGCATTAGGATGTACTGGGGTGAGCGGCCTTACCTCTGGCAGTTGCTGCGGACGATGGACAGTATCGTCCTGCTCGCGCCCGGTGGCTTTACCGTTCGCGCGGATAGAAACTACGAAGTCCTTCAAACAGAAGAAGGGCAGTTCCAACTACACGAAATGTAGTCGGCGAACGCACTTTGGTAGGGGGCGTTATGGCACTAGAGATCAAGTTCGGACACGAGAACTTCGCGAACTACAGGCGGCTCTCGTACAAGTGGTGGTTCGCCATGGCTGAGTTCGTCGATAACTCGACTCAATCCTACTTCGACAACAGGGTGGCCCTCGATGCCGCCTATAAGGCCGAGGGCGAGCGCTTCGCCGTAACGATCTCCACAGATACCGATTTCCTTAGGGTCTGGGACAACGCGATGGGCATGGACCTCGCCGATCTTGAGCGAGCGATGGTAGTCGGCGTACCGCCTGCC
Organism: Spirochaetales bacterium; assembly: GCA_028284845.1. GTDB lineage: Bacteria > Spirochaetota > Spirochaetia > DSM-27196 > SLST01 > SLST01. Next base: position 5,846 of record JANQQY010000453.1, on the reverse strand, counting down.
AACATCAAGGGCCGCTCACGGTACGGCTTGGGAATGAAGACGGCGGCTTGCTGGATCGGTGATGAGTGGAAGATCATCACCACCAAGCTTGGCGACTCCAAGGAGTATACGGTCGCGGTGGATGTGAACGAGGTGGTGAAGGGGAACGTGAGGCCCCCCATCACGGACAGAGAAGTGGCGGCGGAGGAGCACTACACGACGATCGAGATCAGGTCGCATCACCGACCTTTGCGTGGGCGGACGATCCACAAGGTGAAGGAGTACCTCCAGAGCATCTACCGGATGGATATCTCTTCCGAGACGATGATCCTTCGATACAACGACGCCGAGCTCGTGTGGAAGGGGTTCTCTGACGAGGACTTCCTGAAGCGGAAGGACGGTACCCCCCACAAAGAGGGGTACATCTTTGAGATCGAGACTGAGCCGAAGAAGGTTGTGGAAGGCTGGGTTGGCGTGCTCAAGAAGGGCTCTCGCTCCAAGGCGGGGTTCTCGATTCTTCATCGCGACCGGCTCATCAAGGGTTGGCCAGATAGTTGGAAGCCTGAAACTGTGTTTGGCGTGGGTGGGTCGAACAACCTGATCAACCAGCGCGTGGTCGGCGAGGTCAACCTAGAAGATTTCGAAGTTTCCCATACCAAGGACGAGATCAACTGGGACGGAATGGAAGAGGACTTGGTCGAAGCGGGCCTTCTGGTTGCCTGCAAGCCGTTCATGGAGACGGCGCAGAAGGCGCGGAAGGGCGAAGCCGTCGATCATGGGCCAACGGCCGTTCAGGTTGACGCCGCCATCCAGGCGTTGGAGGAAGAGCTCTCGACGTCCGAGTTTCTCGAAGCGCTTGAGCTAGAGGAAGTTCTTCCTCCCGTAGAACAGATTGAGGCGAGCAATCAGCACGTCGTTGAGAACGCTGCCACAGTGGACCCGACCTTTGTCGTGAACCTCAGCGATATGACTATCAGGGTCTACATTGACACAGTTGGTTCGCCGAATGACCCCTATTTCGTGAACGAGAACATTGACCAATCGAACCTTGCAATCGTCGTGAATCGGCAGCATCCGCACTGGAGAATGCTCGAAGGCGAGAGCGCCGTGGTCAATTACCTGCGTCACTGTGTCTACGACGGTGTTGCGGAGCATCGGGCCGCGCGGAAAGCAAGGCTCGAATCCGATTCGGTGAAGAGACTCAAGGACAACTACCTCAGAGTAGCGTTCGAGATCTTGCAGACGGCGGAGGATGAAGCCGATGCCGAGTAGGGCAGTACGCTCACGGGTAGGTCGCGATGTCTAGGGGCAGCGCGGCGACGTCAGGAAGCGGCAAATGGCTGGCCCCCTGGTGGAAGGATCTTCGTCCGAGGTGGGGGCACCCGTGGCATTCAATGTGTTCGTACTTGGCGATGTTTCCGCCCGCGTTGCCCCGTTACTTCATCGAGCAATGCTCGCGAGAGGGAGATCTGGTTCTTGATCCGTTTTCCGGCAGAGGAACTACGCCCCTAGAAGCTTGCTTGGCTGGACGCATCGGTGTTGGCTCGGACCTTAATCCGCTAGCCGTGCTGCTTACTGGTGCGAAAGTCCATCCTCCGGACATGGATTGTCTGATGGATCGCTTAGAGGAGCTTGAGCGTGGCTATAGGCGATCCAACGTCCATGGTAAGGCCCCGCCCGAGATCGAGATGTTGTTCCATGACGGCGTCACCCTGCCTCAACTCCTCTACTTCAGGTCGGAGCTCTCCAGCAGGCGTGTTGTTGATCGGTACTTGCTGGCAGCTCTAGTCGGAATACTCCACGGGAATCACCCGCGCGACCCGAGAACCGCTCGGACGTTAAGTATCAGCATGCCCAACACGTTCAGTATGTCGCCGAGCTACATCCGCAAGTACATCGAGAAAAACGGCCTTGAGAAGTTTCCTTTCGATGTCTTCGAGTTGCTTCGACGGCGTCTGAAGTACCTCAATCGCCAAGGTATGCCGGAGGTTAGGGGCAGGGTCGCAAAGAGGGATGCTCGTGATCTGTCGGGATTTATCGCCAAGCAATCCGTAGATCTGGTAGTCACATCACCACCGTACCTTCAAGTTGTGCGATATGGAAAGTTCAACTGGATTCGACTTTGGCTGTTAGAACAGTCAGTGGAGGCGGTAGATCGGAGTCTGCGAGTCGAGGCAACAGATAAGAGGCTCGGGCTATCCGATCAGTTTCGGTTGCCAACCTACAAGAAGTTCATCGCTTCGTGTGCGGCCAGTTGGGAGCAACTCCTTCGACCGGGGGGCGTATGTGTCGCGGTAATCGGAGATGTTGGTGGCCGAGGGAAGGAGTCGGTGAACCTGGCGGCAGAAGCGTGGCGCGAGATCAAGGAAGAGACCGGCCTCCAGCTAGTTGACATTGTCGAGGACGTTATTCACGCGCCGGGGAAAGTTACGAGGATCTGGGGGGACAGGCGTGGTGAGGCGACCAAGGTCGATCGAGTTTTGGTGATGCGCAAGCCCGGATCCCGGCGACCTCGAACAAGGAATCCGGCGAAGGTTATTGAGGATATGGCCGCGCAGGGTTGAGGAAGGCTGGCGGAAACGACGGTCCGGAGGAGCAATGGCAAATCAGAAGGACATCTGGGACGCGCTCAGCAGTGGTCTCGGTCGCGAATGGATGGCTCTCCGGGATGTCTACTCGGTGCTCGGCAGAGTGATGGGACTGTCGGATTCAGAAATGGGGCCGCGATGGAAGCGCAATGTGCGAAACGTGCTTCAGCGCAGGAAAGCGTCTGGTGAGGTCGAGTGGGATGGAAGCGGTAAGTATCGGCTTACCGCAAGGGTGGACAAGGCGGCGGAGTAGCGGCACTGCCGTCTCCATTTGGCTGTGGTCGTCGGCGCGACTCGCTTGTGTTGATCGTGAACGGGTAGTCAATCTCATTCTGCGATGCACGCGAAAGGCGAGGACCAAGGGCAGCAATGGCACGGACCTATCAGAGTGTTCGCGATGGCCGTGGGGAACTGAAGAGGGTTGCTCAGTTCTCGGGTGATCTTCTTGGCTCGGATGTCGCGGCCAGCGTTTCTCTGGCTAGGGCTCAGGTTTGCAGGTGGCTTGAGAAGAGAATCCCCGACGACTTGCCTCCAGCAGCTTTCGACGGGGAGCCCTTTGAGATCGACTATCCGGGGCATCACGCCGCAGCGGTAAGGCTAGTTGAAGATGATTTGGACTATTGGTGCGTGAAGTTCGACCACCCAGATCGCAATCATGCCGGTCGCTCGTGGATGGTTGAGGCGGGGGTGGCTGGTAGCGCGCAGCACGCTCTATTTGGACTGAGGCTCTCGTGCTTCACGCTGGGCGACGTTCCGCCTCCGCAGAGATCGACGCCGGTTGTACTTCGGCATGTGATCGAATCATGTGGCCTCGGCGAAGCCGGAATTCCATTCTGGCCGAAGGGGTGGGTCGTTGGCGAGGATCTTGAGTTTGAACGATTTCTTGGTCTGCTCCAGTCACCGGATCGGTTTGCACCGATCTACGCGGTTTCGACCCCGGACTCCAGTGACCGTGCTGACGACGTACTGATTGATGTAGGTGAACTCAGCCGGGCTTGTCTCGGACTCGCTCACGTCGTCGTAGTCCCTGGCGGCGCTGCTGATCGGCTTGCGGGGGCAGTTGGGAGAGACTTCTCGGTCTTCAACGGGGCGATCAGGGCCTATCAACCAGGCTTCAATCCCTTGGCGGAGTCGCCGTCTCGCCACCCTCTATCAATGGCAGGCACGGCGCAGGGTGACGCACCGTGGGGTGAGGGTTCGTTCCTCGACTTCCTGCTCGAACGAGCGTATGAGGCGAGCGCGCGAGCGGAGGCGGCGCATCGCAGAGTTCCATCATTCTCTTACGTGAAGAGAATGCTGAGTGAGCGAAGGCGGACGGCGACGCCCCAGGCTGGTGCCGACCCTGAACTTGTCGAGCTACTTGAGCTCGAGGTGGAGAGCCTGAAGAACGAGAAGCTGGAGATCGAGGCAGATGCGCGTGAGTTCGACTTGCTCGCTTCCGGATACAAGGAAGAGGCGGAAGCTGCGAAGCGAGAGAATCACTGGTTGAAGACTGAGAACGCGCGACTCAGAGATCTGGCCAGGGCGTCGGGCGTCGATTCCGATTCTGACCTCCCCGTGTCTCTTGAGCGAGTACCTGCGTGGGTGGAGCAACGTCTCGCGGGGCTGTTGGCTCTCCATTCACGAGCGGTGCGTGCTGTAGAACAGTCGCCGTATGAGGATGTGGAGCTCGTTTGCAGGGCATTGTTGGTTCTTGGCCGAGAGTACCGTGATATGAAGCTTGCAACGGGTGGTAGCCTGCAAGAGGCTTTTCTGAAGAGCGTTGAGGCTCTCGGGATGCAGTATGGACCCTCAATGGGGAAGTCTAGGGCGGCAGAGCAGGGGGATACGTACTTCGTAGAGTGGCGCGGGAAGAGGCGCTTCCTTGAAAACCACTTGAAGAAAGGGGTTGCTAAGGACGACAGGCATACGTTGCGGATCTACTTCTTCTGGGACGAGGGAAATCAGCTCGTGGTCGTCGGGTCACTTCCCGGACACCTTCAAACGCGGGCGACCTAAGCAAGGGGGCTTCGCTAGCCGCGGGTGAATGCCCGGAGTTTGTCTACGACTACAACCATCGCCAGGGTGTCGAGGCAGCAGTAGTGGAGGAGCGCCTCGCGGGTCGCGGCTTCGTTTTCCTGTGCAACACGCCCTTCGAACATGTCGCCAAATGCGAGCGATGCGTATTGCCCCTCGCCGACTTCCATCTCCTCGTAACTCAGCTCGGCGGCGAGAGTGGGAAGAACGACCTTGATGGTACTGCGACCCACAAGGCCGGGATGCAAGTACCAGTTCTCCTTGAAGGGAACTTCCGTATCGCTGATCCGGTTCAAGAGGCTCCGCAGCTTCAGCCGATGTGCGGGCGAGTAGTCCGCCAGCTCCGAGATCCGCTTCGTTTCGAATTCAGCATGGTGAACGACAATGCTGCCCGACTCACCCAGGTCGGAGAGCATTCGCTGGATAAGCTCAGGGCGTGGGTCGCCCTCGGCCTCAGCCAGGAATTCCCTGTGCATGGGCTCGGCTCCTGGCTCCATCCGAATGTGGACCGAGTATTGAAATGGAATCTGCATATAGGGTCGCGTCTGATTGAAGGGCGGGATGGAAGGGTTCCACGCTTCGAAGTCGAAGTAGTACAGCGGGTATTCAAGAGCATTGATCCACTCCATGAGCCGATCGCGATCGGCTACGAAGCCGTTTGGGTGCTTGAATGCTTCGACCGTCGCTTCTTGCGTCTTGGTAAGCGGGTAGTCGGCTGGAATCTCGGGTATTCGGTTTACGCCCAGATCGGCGAGCTCGCCGAGTTTCTTGGCGCTGACGCGAGGTAAGTGAATGATCGAGTCCGCAGGTTCACCGGCCCAACAGGCTTCGCTGAACTCACACTCACCACACTTCGTCTTTCTGTATGTAGCGGCAGGCAGGCTTGAACTTCCAATCATGTCAAGAAGACCATCTAGCTCACCCGAGACTTCGGCGGCGCGAGAACGCACGGCCTCGGTGTGGTCCTCGAACACGACGAGTTGACTCCAGTTGAGTTCGCCCATCCGCTCGTACTCTGAGTTGACCCAGGCCAGAGAGGTGGACCCGACGGTCACTCCCGCGCCTTCGAGCACGTAGAGCTGTACCGCCATGTCGCTGATGTGCTTCTTGAGCTTCGCCTTGCGTCCAGACTCGCCATTCGAGGCGGACTTGACCTCGATCACATCCCAGGCTCCGGGGGCCGTGGTGGAGCGCTTCATGATGTCGGCTCGGATGAGCACTTCGTGGTGCAGAAACGCCGCTTCGAAGAGGGCAGGGGCGTCT
>JANQQY010000443.1 GCA_028284845.1 Spirochaetales bacterium | reverse complement strand
CGCCGCCCCTGCTCACCACGTCAAAGACAACCGACTGCAGTTCGCGTATGTTGCCGGGGAAGGAGTAGGTCCGAAAGGCCTCTTCGGCATCCGATGGCGCCGGGAGCGGTTCGAGATCGAGGGTCCGGTAGCTCTCGGCCACGAAATGGTCGATCAAGATCGGGACATCTTCCCGCCGCTCGCGGAGTGGTGGCAGATCGAGGTGATGTCCAACGAGTCTGAAGTAGAGGTCCTTGCGAAGTCGGCCATCGGCCTGTCGTTCCACCAGATCGGCGTTGGTCGCCGCCACAATGCGAGCCGACGATCGCATCGATACGTCGGAACCCAATGGATAGTACTCCTCCTCTTGCAGCAGTCGGAGCAGCTTCACCTGTGCCGCATTGTCCAGGTCGCCGATCTCATCCAGAAAGAGGGTTCCCTCCTTCGCCTGCTCGACGAGCCCCTTGCGATGGGTGTCGGCTCCCGTGAAGGCGCCGCGTCGATGCCCAAAGAGGGTATCCGAGAAGACCGTGTCGTCCAGACCGGCTACGTTCACCGGGACGAATGCGCCCGTGCGCCCGCTGGCATCGTGCACGGCGCGGGCGAGAAGCTCCTTTCCCGTGCCGCTCTCGCCGGTGATCAGGACTGCTCGCGGCGATCTTGCGATCGTCTCCACGTAGGCAAAAAGCCGAAGCATCTCCTCGCTTCGCGTCACAATTGCGGAGAAGTGCTCCGGCGTCTCAATTCGGGTGGGCGCGGCTCGACTCGAAAGGAGCTGGACTTCCTGATGAAGCGCGTGAACCCGAATGGCGTGCGCGATCGAGTTGATGAGTCGATTCTCATCTACCGGCTTTGTCATGAAGTCAAAGGCGCCCATCCGCATGCACTCGACCGCAACGTCCAAGCTGTCTTCGGTTGTCAGGATGATGACCGGAACGTCCGGGCATTCGACTGTCAGCCGATCGAGCAAATCACGTCCGGAGAGATGCGGCATGTTCAGGTCGAGGAGGATCGCACTGTATCCGGTCGACTGAATCAGCTCTGGTACCTCACGCGGATCGGTGGCGAGGGTGCGATGTCCGTATCCGGCGGACTCAAGAATTGCATCGAAGGCTCTGCAAACGAGCTCATCATCGTCGATGATCAGAATGGGATCGCTACTCGATGCCATGTGCCACTCCGGTCGGCATTCGCGCTCCAAGGATGTGTGACATAAACCGTCGATCTATTCGATCCTTGAGACGCCACGCCCATCTGCCGGCGAACACGACGGGAATGCCAAAGACCCATCGCACAAAGACCGCCGTCTCATCGCCCATATTTAGCAGTAGCAGATAGCCCCCGCCGGGAGCGAAGGAGCGAAGTTTGGAGGCAGGCTCAAGAAGCATGCGTTCGAGATTGGTCGCAAGGACCGGCGTCTGGCGGACGGCAAAGACCCCCGCGCGCGCGAGCGGCTCGGGGGTGTACCAGATGCAATCGCCCGCGCCAAAAATGTTCTTCTGCTCGAGCGAGTGGAGGTAGCGGTTCACCGCGAGCGAACCATCCTTCCCGGTGGGAAGCGCGGAGTCGGCGAAAAGACGCGATGGGACGACGCCGGTCGCCTGCAGGACGAGGTCCGGACGAATCGACTGACGAGTGGTCTCGACTTCGTCGCCAACGATGCGTCGCACGTATTCACCCCGGTTGACGTTGATCCGGAGCAGCCGCAGACAGCGGCGCACACGATTCTCAACACGCGGAGGGAAGCCTGGAAGAACAGCACGACCGGTCATCAGCTCAATCGTCGTGTTTTTGTCCGGGACAGCCCCGAGCGACTGTACAAACCGACGGAGATTCCCGGCGATCTCGACGGCGGCCGGTCCGCCCCCGGCCACGAGGATATGCGAGCCCTCTTCTCCCCGAGCGCGGAGATGCTCCTGGGCGATCAATAGGTTCGAGATGGGTTTCACCGGTAGGACGGGAATGGTCACTCGGTCTGTCTCGATGGTAGGCGTAATCGAACTCCCGGTGTTCACAGAGAGCACGTCGTAGGAGAGCGAGTCCCCGGTCGAAAGCGTGAGCGTCTGCGAAGTCGCGTCGATACGCTCCACCCGGGCCTCTACAAAGCGCACGCCCGCATCACGGCACATCTCTGCGATGGGGAAACAGAGCTCTTTGGGCGTGTAGCTTCCCCCGAGCATGCCGGGTCCCATTCCTGAGTAGTAGTGGATTGGCTCCGGTGATACCAGTGTCACCGAGGCACCCCGATCGGTGATGCGATTCACGCGCGCAAGCAGCGCCGCGTGCGCGTGCCCGCCACCAATCAGAACAAGGTGTCGTCCCATAGGTGAGCATACCATGTTGCGGGAGAGCGAATAGGCGCAGAGGGCAAACCGATGACGGGTCGGGTGAGATTGACTACCTTATCGATATGGAAAGGACGATTGAAAGCAAGAAGGCCATCCTGGATCTTGAGGGCGGCACCTGCACCTCCTGCTCAATCGCGATTGAGCATCTTGGAAGAAAGATCGAGGGCATTACGGATATTTTTGTCGACCGAGGGACGAGCACGATCCAGGTCGAGTATGACGGGAACGTAGAGGCACTCGATCGGATTGTTCAATTCGTCGACCGAATTGGTTACGAGGCGAGCATCCGAGTCACGGAGTAGCGAACCGGCCGGGCAACCGCTACGTTGCGCTCCCGGCGGAGCTCGCGATTCGAGCGTTGAGTTTGCTCAGGCGCTGTGCGAGGAGCCGAGCGAGAAAGATCCCGTAGTGGGGCTGCGTCTTTATGACGTTCACGAACGACTTCTTTGGAATGGTCATGAGAACGCTTCGGCCGCGAGAGATGACGGTTGCCGACCGACGATCATTGAGCAGGAAGCTCATTTCACCAAGGAACATGTCGTCCGGCGTCAGCGTTGAAATGAGTTTGTCACCCGAGTAGATCTCGAACGTCCCGCTCACGATGTAATAGAGGTAGTTCGACTCCTCACCCTCTTTGAACACCACCTCGCGGTCCATAAAGACCCGTTCGCTCTGATCCTCAAAGATACCCGGAACGAGGTTTGTCTCATTCTCCTGGTGGCTCAATTCGAACCTCACCTCGTTGCCCTTGTCGTTGTACGAGAGATTCTCAATGTAGTAGTTGGTCATCCGGATGCCATGACCATGCTGCGCAAAGTTGACCTCATCTCCCTGAGGCTCGACGCGGGCACGCCAATCGAAACCGTCCCCCTCATCGCGCACGGTGAAAAAGGAACGCTCAGGCGTGATCCGGTAGGTGAAGAAGACTCGCTTACCTCTGATTTCCGCGTCTCTCATCTTCTCTCGGATCAGGTCAAGGATGTCGCCGGTGTGCGACTCGAGCCACTCGGTCTTCTCTTCGTAGCTGATATCGCAGTTTCCATGCTCAACCGCATTCATCAGCATCTCGAAGAGGGCCATTCGCAACCGATCACGTTTCTCACCGTTGATGTAGTTCGAGTTGTAGAGGAAGCTCGAGATCAGGTTGGAGTAGGTTCGAACGTTGTACGGGTCGTTGTCCATGACGAACGATCCACCAACACTCTCGAGGAGGTAGCTCTGGAGGTCTCGCTGAAAGATGATGCGCCTGTTCTGGACGAGAATCCGAAGGACTCGGAAGAAGCTCGCAACAAACTCGCCTCGTGGGATGACGCTGATGACATTCGAGTCGGGCAGTTGAGGCTCGAGCTCATTGGTATCACTGCGACTGTGAACCGCTATGATCCCGCCGTAGTGAAGCCACGGGTCGCCCTTGATCTTCTCGAGAAACGACGCCGCATTGATAGCCGGATCCGAGAAGTTTACGACGTTCACATCAGGAAGCTCGTAGAGCAGGTACTCAAGCGCCTCGTCCTGTGACGAAAGGAAGATAGGTGTGAAGTAGTTGCCAAGCTTCTGGCAGATCCGCTCGACTCGGTCGTTCAGCTCGGCGTCCGAACTGATCACGGGCATCTTGCGCATGGAGTTCACCTCGTCGATAGAACTATCGGCTTGACGCCGGGATCAGCTTGAGCACTTACCCTACCGCGCGACCTCAAGCAACTCGTTGAACGAGCGCCAGAGAGTTCGGACCGGTCGCAGCCGGTTGAGCGTATAGAGATGCAGTCCCTGGACACCGTTCTTCAAGAGATCGCGACACTGATGAGCCGCCCATTCGACACCCGCGGCTTCGATCTCATCGTCGGTCTCGAGGGCGTCAATTCGCCTGATGAGGTCGGCCGGATAGCGTGCGCCGAGCGCAAGCTGGGGAGTCCGCTCAAACGTCGACCTTGATGTGATGGTCATGATGCCCGCGATGATCGGGATGGAAATTCCTGCGATCGCACACCGCTCGCGGAAGTCGTAGAAGTCCCGATTGTCGAAGAAGAGCTGCGTGCAGATGTAGTCCGCGCCCTGGTCAACCTTGCTCTTGAGGTAGTCAAGCTCCATCACTCGGTTGGGAGTCGCCGGGTGCCCCTCGGGGAAACCGGCGATCCCGATCAACGGCGCCTGGCGATCGCCTCGCTTCCTTCGGATGTGCGCGACCAACTCGCCCGCGTGCTCATAGGCGGTCTCACAGGAGCCCCCATTCGCCGGCGGATCTCCGCCAAGAGCCATGACACCGTCGACCTCAAGGGCGAAGTAGTCATCGATGATCGAGTCGAGTTCGGGTCGTGAGTGGCAGACACAGGTGAGGTGCGGCACGGTCACGAGATCGGTCTCGGCCTTGATCCTACGAACCACCTCGTGCGTCTGCGAACGCGTAGATCCGCCTGCTCCATAGGTGATGGAGACAAAATCGGGATCTATCTCCCGGAATCGTTCAATGACTCGAAAGAGTCGATCCCACCCCGGAGGCGTCTTTGGGGGGAAGAACTCAAGGCTGATGGTGGGCTTATCATTCGGCAGAATCTTTTCGCGTGCCACCGCTGCTGTATAACCCATGCTCGCCGGCCGAGCAACTGCCCCTCTCGCCACGTCAATCCCGAGCGGACACAAAAAAAGGGACGCGCTCGGCGTCCCCCTATCGCAGCTGCACTCTGGCTCTACTTTGAGTAGAACTCAACAATAAGCTGCTCTTCTGCGATCGTTGGAATGACATCTCGCGTCGGGTTCACCTCGACCTTGCCACTGAGCTCGTCTCGCGAGATGGTGAGCCAGGGAGGTACGGGTCGTGAGGAGTTGTCAGCGAGGAGCTTCCGGACCATGTCCTTCGTCGGCTTCCGATCGCGAACGCTGATCTGATCAGCCGGACGTACAACGGCCGAGGGAATAGTGATCTTCCGGCCATTCAAAGTGATGTGTCCGTGACTCACCAGCTGTCTGGCCTGCGCACGGCTGGTGGCCATACCAAGCCGGTAGACGACGTTATCCAGGCGGCGCTCAAGAAGCATGAGCATGTTGTCGCCGGTGACGCCCTTCATCGCCTTTGCCTTGTAGAAGAGGTTACTGAACTGACGCTCCGAAAGGCCGTACGCCCAGCGAAGCTTCTGCTTCTCATTGAGCTGACGACCGAACTCAGTCTGGCGGATACGCCCGCGCTTCGGGTTGCCGGGCGCGTTTGGCTTGCGCTTCAGCAGCCGATCGTACTTCTGGTTTCCGTAGATGTTTAGTCCGAACCGTCGGACGATCTTTCCTCGCGCGGTAGAATTCCGGGCCATTCTAACTCCTTACCTCATTTCCTCGGACAGTCGATTTCCAGGCTGCATAAAATAGGGGAACAGTTGCTATTTGTCAACGTCTCCGCCGCCACGCAGACGCTCCCGGAGCCGCCCAAAGAGCCCCTTCCGTTTCTTCTGAGACGTTCCGGGCGATTCCACCGCTCCTGCGGATTGGGCGTTGGCGGGCTGTACGCGCGAGCTCGCATCCGAGGGAGCTGTGCGACCACCCGCCGAGCGATCTTTCTTTGCCTTTGCAGGCGGCGCGGGCGGCTGATGCGGGCGTCGTGCGCTCGACTTCGCAGGTTTCCCGCCTTTGGACCCAAAGCCCTCGCCGTACTTCTTCTCATAGTATGCGAGTCGGTCTTCCATGCTCGATTCGCGGGAGGGGCCCCGTTCAGCCACCTTCTCCCGCGGCGGCCGAGTCGGTCTGCCGTGGCCGCCCCTTTGTGGACGCGCCTCACCGGCATGACCTGGATGAGAGGAGCCGGCCATGCGAGGCCGTGTGTCGGTTCGTGGCTTGTCCCGGTGGTGCCCGCC
>JANQQY010000424.1 GCA_028284845.1 Spirochaetales bacterium | reverse complement strand
CTCACCGGCCTCACGCATCGGTCCGGAGGACATCCCGTGACCGACCGTGACGCCGCCCAGCGGGCAGCGGAGGCCCTCACCACGGGCACTCTACCGGCGGACGAGGATGCTCGCGCTCATCTCTCCTCCCTCTTCGCGCTCGTGGATCTACTGCCACGACCCGATCAACCGCTTCGGATGTCAGAATCTGTAGAGAACACAAGCTCGGAGCCGCCACGTGGCATCCAGGCGCAAACGGTGGCGGTCCCGCTCCCGGCGCTCGTTGCGCTTCTTGTCGCAGTGGTCTTCGTCACGGTGCTTCTCTTCCTTCCGCGAGGGAAGTTCTCTCCTGAGGAAGCCATCCAGCTCGTGCCAACCGGCGCTGCACCCGATGCCGAGGGTACAATCCTCACCGGAAACGGTGACTACCTGGTCTTCGCATCGGGGCTCTCGGAACTGGAGAGCGGCTACCGGTACGTACTCTGGTCGATCACTGACAGCACCTCTACGCGAATCGCATCGCTCGTCTCGTTGGGGAACGGTCGCTTCCGGCACTCGGGAAGCGGTGAGATAGACCCGCACGTGGAGATCACGATCGAGGCATCGACAGGGACCCTCGATCCGGAAGGTCCAACCGTTCTGATTGGTCTTGGCGGCGCGCGATAGAGGATTGACCGGAATCACAGCCGATCGGATATTGCGGGGATGATACTCGCGCCCATCGCAGACGAGGTGATCAGTTCACACCTCTCCAATATCGCGAACGACGGTATGGATATCTTCCTGGTCGCCGATTCGAACTACCGAGGTGCGGTGCTCCACGGGACTCGGTTGGTCAACCAGATGCGTGCGAACCATCGGCTGGGAGTGCTCGAGACATTGATGCTGGGGCATGCCTACATCGCAGCCGGCCTGATGACATCACTCGTGAAGGGAAACGACCGCATTCTGCTCGCGATCGAGTGCGAGGGTCCGGCGAAGGGGCTGGTCGTGGAATCCAACGCGCGAGGCGAGATTCGAGGCTATCTGAGGACCAAGCAGATCCCCGTGGACGGCCCGGTCGACAGCTTTGATCTCGCCCCGTACATCGGGGAGGGGACGCTGAGTGTCACCCGCCATCTTGAGATGGCGCGGACTCCCTTCACAGGGCACGCGAAACTCGAGCACGGCAATCTGGCGACGGATCTTGCGGCATACTTCGTACGCTCGGAGCAGGCACCTACGACGGTAAGCCTGAGCATTCAGTTCGACCGTGACGGACTCGTAACAGGTGCCGGCGGCCTGTTCATCCAGGCGCTACCGGACGCGGAGACCTCGTCCGGTGCAGCGCTCGAAGATCGGGTGCGCGAGCTCCCGTCGATCGGTTCGCTCTTCGCCTCCGGGGAAACGCCGGCGCATGTAATCAAGCGCTACTTCGCGGATCTTGGGGCGGAGATCATTGGAACGCGCCCCTCAGAGTTCTCATGTCACTGCTCGCGAGGGATGTATCGGGATTACATCGAATCCCTTCCGAAGGGCGAGCTCGAGGACATCGAAGAGAACGGCCCCTTTCCACTCAAGGTGACCTGCCACAACTGCAACTCTACCTATGAGTACGATCGGCAGGAGGTCCACACGATTGCCCAGAGTGCACGAGCGCGCTTCGGGTGATGACGCTCCGACCGTAAGCCGATAGGCTGTTCCCATGGGGCGCGCGATCGTCCACTACTCGGTAGGTGAGATCGACGAGCTCACGGCGGTGGTTGCGGATACCTCCTCGCTTCTTGTGATGCGTGATGCGTGATGCAGGATATCTCGACCTCGTGCTCGAGACGCTTCGTCTGCACATTCCGGTGGGAGTTCGAGACGAACTCGGCACCGATGCCGCGTCAATGAATGCCAGGCTGTTGGATGTTGAAGGTGACCGCGCGGCGTGGGAGGCCGACACTCCGGTGGACGAACAGGTCATTCGTGGGGCGAAGGAGATGCGACTCCCGGTGCTCAGTGACGATCTGGATGTCCTGGGCGCGATTCTTGACGCGAGATTGCGCGCCTACACGGCGCGTATCATGCTTGAGTGCCTCCTCTACCGTCGGGTGATTGAGAATGAGGCGTACGATGCGTACAAGCGTGGGCTCTCTCGTCGAATGAGATACACACCGTCACTCTACGCAGCGGCAGAAGAGCTGCATTGGGAAATTCGAAAGGAGATCGGGTAATGGAATACAGAAAGCTTGGAACGAGTGATCTTGAGGTCTCGACCATCGGCTTTGGATGCTGGGGAATATCCGGCGGGACGATGTGGGGAGACCAGGACGAGAAGGAGAGCATCGCCTCTATTCACGCCGGCCTCGACGCCGGGATCACCTTTTACGATACCGCGGAAGGGTACGGTGCCGGCTACTCAGAGGAGATCGTTGGGAAGGCCCTTGGCGCGCGGCGAAACGAAGTCGTTCTGGCGTCCAAGGTCTCCCCGCAAAACCTTGCGCCCTCCGATCTGCGCTCCTCATGTGAGGCCTCGCTCTCCCGACTTGGGACCGATGTTCTTGATCTCTACCAGATCCACTGGCCTACGCCTCCAGGGAATCCGGACGAGGTGGTTGAAACGCTTCTGGCCCTTCGCTCCGAGGGAAAGATCCGCTACGTGGGTGTATCGAACTTTGGTCCGGCCGACCTCGCGAACTACCCGAATGATCTCTTTGTCAGCAATCAGATCGCCTACAGCCTCGCCTTTCGTGCCGTAGAGAACAGCTTGATCGGCGCATCGGTTGAGCGCGGAATGTCGATCATCGCCTATAGCGCGCTCTTGCACGGGATCCTCACCGGCCGGTTTGAGTCTGCGGACGAGGTACCCGCGGGTCGAGCTCGGACGAGGCATTTCTCCTCTGAGCGTGAGCTCGTCCGGCACGGGGAAGCGGGCCACGAAGAGGCGCTCTTCGCGCTGATCAGGGAGGCGAAGGCGATCAGCGCCGATGCCGGTCTCACTCTTCGGGAAGCGGCCGTGCTCTGGGTCATCGCACAGAAAGGCGTGGCAACGGTGCTTGCCGGAAGCAGGACGGCGGACCAGGCAACATCGAATGCAGCAGTAGGCGAGCGGAAGCTCGACTCGGAGGTCGCGTCGGCCCTCACACAAGTCAGCGAGTCGCTGAAGGACGCGATGGGGCCAAACCCCGACATGTGGCAGACCGAGAGTCGCGTAGGCTTCACGAGCGCGTAGCGCCTACGAAGCGAGCGCTTCAGAGCATCTGCATCGAGCCCTTGAAGTAGGGCACATCCAAGACCATCACCATCGCGCCCTGCCGCTTGTCGAGGTCGCCGGTGGTGGACTCAATGCGATCGATGATCTCGAGGGTCTCTTCCTCCGGAACGAGAGCCAGGATCGTCTTGCTCTGGTTCTTGTTCTGCCGCATAAACCCAATAAAGTCGGCGAAGAGCGGTACGTTCGAGATGTAGCGACCCATTCCGGCACTCTCCAGGATGGTCGCCCCTTCGATCCCCTCCTCAATAAAGATCTCAAGGATGGGGTAGAGCATCTCCTCATCGTAAAGATTTACAATGAGCATCTGCATCTTCCGTTGTTCACGGCGCTCGGCAGCGGCCGGATCAACGTTCCGCAAGAACGCCTCGGTGAGGGCGGTCACGCTCGTGCTCTGAAGCAACTCCGCCTTCACATTGGTGTGCCCAAGCGCGCGAGAGACAAAGGCGAGGATCTTGAGGTGTTCGTTCACCGCCTCCGGCGGACCCAGAATGAGAAAAAAGAGCCGCACGCGCTTCTTGTCCATCGCCGCAAATTCGACGCCTCGCTTGGCGACGCCAATCAGGAGCAGGAACTCGGACATCCCGGGAATGCGCGCGTGGGGGATCGCAATCTCATTACCAAAACCGGTGGAGCCCTGCGCCTCCCGGTCAAGGAGGAGTTGTCCGATCGTCTCCGCCGTGATGTCGCCGGTCTTGTCGCTACGTGCCGCAAGATCGGCGAGCTCACGAACGATGCCATCCTTGTCGCGTGCGGCGAGCTCGATTGAGCAGCTCTTTTTGTCGAGTATGCTGTAGAGATCCATCACACCTCCATCCTGTTTCCCCGGATGATGGCGGCCCGCGAGAGCGGCGGACCGATGATTTCATTCACAAAGACGCTGAGAAGAATGATGTTCACCATCGTCTCTATGAGTGCCTGTTGTGCCGGCGCTACCCCTGCGAGCAGCGGCGATGACTGAATGAGCAGCACAAGGCCGATGGCGACACCCGCCTGGGGAAGCATGCAGATTCCAAGGTTGACCTTGATCTCGCGCTCGACCTTGCTGAGGGCACAGCCGAGGTAGACGCCACCATACTTGCCGATGGCGCGGGCGAGGATATAGACAAGACCCAGAACCAGAATCTCTCCGTTCAGGAGAATCTGGGGCCGGAGCTCGGTGCCGGCGATCACAAAAAAGAGCGCGTAGACAGGCGGCGTGAACGGCTCCAGGAATCGGAAGATCCGGTGATTTTGCGGCGCGAGGTTGATGATGAGTGCGCCGGCGGCCATGTTCGTGAGAAGCGGTGAGAGGTGCAGGACGACCGCGAGACCGGTAGTCATCAGGAGCATACCCAAGGCAACAATGAGCACCTCATTCCCATTGCTCTGCTTGCGAACGATGAGGTGAATCACCAGTCCACTGACACCGCCCACAAGAATCGAGAGGAAGACCTCACGGAAGGCGTGCAGCACGAGTTCTATGCCGTGTGACCCGCCCTCCCCGATCATCCCGCTCGCGACGGCAAAGATAATCCCGAAGAGGACGACGGCGCCCGCGTCATCAAGCGCGACCACGCCGTAGAGGTAGTCGATGAACTTCCCGCGTGCCCGTAGACTCTGAACGATCGCAACCGTCGCAGCGGGCGCCGTTGCTGCGGCGATCGCGCCCAGGAGCAATGCGAAGGGGAGCGGCATCTGAAAGAGTGTGAGCGCGATGGCGACCGCTCCAAAACTGGTGGCGATCTGCACAAGGGTGATGATGACAATCGCCTTTCCCAGTCGCTTCAACTTTGCCGCGTAGAACTCGCCGCCAATCGTAATCGCGATCAGGCCGAGGGCCATCTCCGTCACGATTCCCAGACCCTCTGCAAAGTCGTGGGAAACTACTCCGGTGACCGCCTCGCCCATGAGAATTCCGGCGAAGATAAAGCCGGTTATCTCCGGAAGCTTGATGCGACCCGCCAATCGCCCCAGCCCATATCCCACGATGAGGAGCAGGCCGAGCGCAAAGAGCGGATGCGGCGCGAGAAGATCGCGAAGAGTGACAAGCCAGTTGAGCGCGCCCTGAAGCCCGGTCATGGCGTCACTATAGTGGTTCGATCACGAGGGTGGAAGCGCGCTGGCGCAGCGCGCCTGGCGACGAGTAGACTGAGGCGATGAGCCGAGTGTCCGGTGGGAGCAGGGAGACAGATGAACGAACGAGATGAGAGACTCAGTGCCTATCTTGCATCCTTTGTGACCGATGAGCGACGCGGACGCATGGAGTCGGTGCTCGCAGAGCGGACGCGATATCTCACGGTTCTGCTGGAGGATATCTATCAGCCGCACAACGCGAGTGCCGTGCTGCGAAGCTGCGACTGCTTCGGAATACAGGATATCCACATCGTTGAGAACCGGAACGAGTACAGAATCAACCCAGGCGTTGAGTTGGGCACCGCCCAGTGGCTCACCCTCCATCGCTACCGCGCCCCGAAGACCGACAATACGACCGCCGCAATAGATGCCCTGAAGGCGGCGGGATATCGAATCGTGGCCACGACTCCTCACACGAACCAAGCAAATCTGGAGACCTTCGATCTCGATCGGGGACCGATCGCACTGCTCTTTGGGAACGAGCTCGACGGCCTGAGCGAAACGGCACTCACCTGCGCCGACGAGCACCTGATCATCCCGATGTACGGCTTTGTCGAGAGCTTCAATATCTCCGTCTCCGCCGCTATAGTAATCCACCATCTGTCTCACCAGATGCGATCGAGCGGGATGGACTACACCCTTAGCGAGAGCGAGCGCCAAGAGGTCCGCCTCGCCTGGCTTCGATCGTCCGTTGGACGGGCCGACGCCATTGAACGCTCGTTCGATCAGGAGGAGTCACCATGAGACATATCGGGGCCCACGTAAGCATATCGGGCGGTGTCCACTACGCGCCGGAACGGGCGGTCGAGATTGGCGCGAATGCGCTAGGCATGTTCACAAAGAACCAGCGGCAGTGGGCTGCGAAGCCACTCACGGAAGAGGAGATCGAGGCTTTCGTAGGCGCGCTTGCCGGGGCGGCAATCGGCCCTGATCAGGTCGTCATCCACGCAAGCTACCTCATAAACGTGGGAAACCCGGACCAGGAGAAGCGGGACAAGTCGGTGGCGGCGCTCT
>JANQQY010000382.1 GCA_028284845.1 Spirochaetales bacterium | reverse complement strand
ACGATGCCGACGGCGTCTTCCGTCGATATCGGCTCTTGGTCACCCATCAGGGTGAGCCGATGCCGACCCTTGCCCTCGCTGCGCTGGCCGCAAGCCTCGACGAGGAGATCGATATTGATCTTGGCCGAGGCCGTATTCGGGTCGGTGATGTCGTCGTCCCGGTTGACGATGAGGGGCGGTTCCTCCTTCGCTACACGACTCCGGAACGGAGTGACCCTGACACCGGCGACCCGGTACCCGCCTACCACGAGTTTGTTCCTGCCTTTGACGTCGTCATCTCCGGCAACAACCTTCTGCTTGGTGGAGAGCCGTTGATCGATCCGGCCGACTACGAGGGAAAGCACATCATGATCGGCCCGAGTGCTGCCGGACTGCTCGACCTTCGGCCCACGCCACTCAACCCGCGGGCGCCCGGAGTCACCGCTCACGCAACGGCGCTCGACAATCTTCTCGCCGGAGATTTCCTGAGAGATCTCCCGCCGGTGGTCTCCGTCGTGCTCATCCTCCTTCTCTGCGTTGGCGCCGCATACGCTGCAACCTATGCCGAGCGAACCGTTGCGGAGATCCTCCTGATCATCGGTTTTCTCGCGGGTGTTGTTGGGCTTGCGATTGGTGGGTATCTCGTCAACTTCTGGGTGCCGATGGTTGTGCCCATGATCGCCGTCTTTGTTGCGGTCGCCTCCGCCAACGTCGCGAACTACGCCACGGAGGGTGCGGAGAAGCGATTCATCTCCGGTGCCTTTGGAACCTATGTGAGTCCCGCACTCGTTGATCAGCTTATTGAGAATCCGGATCGGCTCTCCCTGACTGGTGAGCGCAAAGAGCTCACGATGTTCTTCTCCGACATTCAGGGCTTCACGACCCTCTCAGAAGGGCTTCGTCCGGAGCAGCTGTCGGAGTTTCTCACGCACTACCTCACAGAGCTCGTCACCATCATCCAGGACGAAAATGGAACGATCGATAAGTTCGAAGGCGATGCGATCATTGCCTTCTGGAATGCGCCGCTTGACGTTGAAGATCATCCTGTCCGAGGTGTCCGCGCTGCTCTCGCCTGCCAGCGTCGGCTTATTGAACTGCGACCTGAGTATGCCAAGCCGATTCCTGATGCACCCACGGAGGGCGCTATCCCCGGTGTGGGTCGCGACATCTTCACGAGAATGGGGTTAAACACAGCGACCGTGTCGGTTGGAAACTTTGGCAGCGAGAGCCGATTCGACTACACGGCGCTCGGCGACGGAATGAATCTCGCGGCGAGACTCGAGGGAGCAAACAAGCAGTTCGGGACCTTCTTGATGATCTCAGAGAACACCCAACGGGCGATGAACGGCGCATTCCCAACGCGTGAGCTTGGGCGGCTTCAGGTCGTCGGTCGTCGTGAGCCGGTGACCGTTTTTGAGCCGATGCTCCAAGAGGATTACGACGTGCGTGCAGAAGCCATTCACGACTACGAAGAGGGGCTTCAGTTCTGGTACAACAATCGAATGGGCGAGGCGGAGAAGGCATTTGCGAAGATAGCCGAAGCTGACCGCCCGGCGGCTCGTATGCTCGACGCCTGCAGGCGTCTGCTTGAAGAACCTGCTGATTCGAGGACAAGCTGGTCCGGCGTAGTCTCGCTCACGGAGAAGTAGGGGCGTAGCGAGCCCGTCTCACGAGCGAGGGCTCTTGAGCTCTTCAAGCTCGGTCACCGTCCGTGGCCAGTCTCCTTTGAGAAGCCTCGAGAGCGCGCGGTCGGCGTAGAGCTTTCCATCGGACTGGCAGGTTGGGCAGTAGTTGCATTCGTTCTCGGCGTACCGGATTCGCTGCACCTTTGTGCCGCACTCGCGGCATGGCTCATCATAGCGACCGTGGACGTACATCTCAGGCCGGAATGCGGTCACCTTTGCGGGGAACTTCGCCTCCGCCTCTGAGACGAGTCGGTCGCGCCATGTTGCAAGGGTGGCCTGTGCCGCCGCGTACAACGTCGCGATCTGTTCATCACTCATCGATCCGGTTTGCATAAACGGAGACTGTTTCGCCGCGAAGAGGATCTCGTCAGAGTACGAGTTTCCAATTC
Organism: Spirochaetales bacterium; assembly: GCA_028284845.1. Lineage (GTDB taxonomy): Bacteria > Spirochaetota > Spirochaetia > DSM-27196 > SLST01 > SLST01. The sequence goes on along the minus strand of JANQQY010000382.1, from coordinate 4,612 downwards.
CGGAGAAGAGTCGGGGGTCGGTCAGCGAGCGTTTGATGGTGTGGTTCTCTCTGCGTAGCAGCGCTGCGAACTCAGACTCACTCATGGTTCCGTCGAGCAGCTCCCTGCCGCCCGGGTCGTGCTGCGCGAGTTCCTCGCGGTCCTTCGCGACGTGAAGGCTGGCGCGACGCTTGGTCCCCGCCTCTGTCAGGGTAAGTATCCCGCTTTCGAAGGAGATTCGGGCGAGCGGTCCGGATTTGGATCGTCGTGACGCCGATTGCGTCTGTGGCCCCTCTTTCCATTTGAACCGTCCCGCTATCATGAGATGAAAGACGTAGAACGGTCCGGGACTACATTCCAAGACGATTCGCTTTCCCAGTCGTTCGACAGCTACGCACTCGCGCCCAACCCCATCGTTCGGATCGGTTCCGACGGAGCGAAGCAGGAACGGATGCAAGATCTCGATTCTTTCGAGTCGGCTTCCAACGATCCTCTTCCGAAGGGCGACCACATAGGCTTCGATGTCCGGCAGCTCAGGCATGTGATTCTTCCTCAAACGAGGTCACTCGCTCTCGTCTGGCAAGTGAGCTAAGTGTAGTCGGATTGAACCCCGCTTACCAACGGGATGTGCAGAGCGGCTCCTCCAGCTCGCGGGCTCGTTCATCATATGCTTGGCTGATCCGGCTTGTGATCGGGCCCGGACCATCCGATATCGGTGTCGAGTCGATCTCCACAATCGGGATCACACCTCGACTCGCGGAGGTCAAGAACGCCTCTCGCACCCCCTCGATCTCAGACGTCGAGATGGTGGTAAAGACTACCTCAACGATATGTGGACTCACCTCGAGCACGATCGATCGAGCGATCCCATGCAGGATGTTCGCCGCCTCGGTCCGGAGAGTCGGATGGTGGTCTTCAACGATCGCGTAGAAGTTCGAGCGTGTTCCCTCGAGAATCTCACCACTCTCGGCGACGAGCAGTCGTTCGTAGACGAGCCGCTCGGACGATGCGTGGAGTTCGCGCCGCTCACTCAGCCACGCGGTCTGCTTCGCGCGAGGATTGTCGCCTCGCGATGCCTTCACGGTCGTCACTCGAACCCCGTTTGTCTTGATCGACGGATACACACCGCCGAACTCCTCAACCGCGAGTACAAAAGGACAGGCGGTAGCAACCTCGTCCGGGTGGATTGAGATTCTGACGCGCGCCTCGCCGAATCCCGCCTCCTGTATGACCGCACAGATCTCGTTCGCAACGAGCGCGGCATCGAAGGTACAGACGAAGCCAAGGCGCGCTGCCGAGTCGGCCAGACGTTCGAAGTGCGACGAGAGCCGAACCACTCGGAGTCCGTTCTGCGTGCTAAAGGCTCCATAGACGCCGCCGGGGCGCTCGAGCGCGATTGCGTCCTTCAGTGATCCAAGCGCAGCGTCCGGCGTGCCCGGGATTTGTTCGATCCGGGGCGAACCGGTCGCTGCGATCCTGCGAACGATGGCGGGCAGTCTACTCCTCCTTGTTCGGCTGCGGTATGATTGCCAAACCCAGCTCATCGAGCTGTCGGGTGTCTACCTCTGCCGGAGAGAAGTCGATTGAGCTGACTCCCATCGTGTTCTTCGGGAAGGCGATCACCTCGCGAATCGTGTTCTCACCTGCCATCAGCATGCAGAGTCGATCAAGCCCGGGAGCGATTCCGCCGTGTGGTGGTGCGCCGTACTTCAACGCCTCAAGCAGGAATCCGAATCGACGCAGGGCCTCTTCTTCAGGGATTCCGACGATTGCGAAGACGCGTCGCTGAACATCGGGGTCGTGGATTCTGATCGATCCTGAGGCGAGCTCGACCCCGTTGCAGACGAGGTCGTAGAGGTCACCCTTCACCGCGCCCGGATCGTCCTCCATCGAATCGAGATAGTGCTCCTGCGGCATCGTGAACATGTGGTGGGTCGCCTCCCACTTCTCATTCTCCTCGTCCCACTCGAAGAGGGGGAAGTCGACGATCCAGGCGAAGCGGAACTCGGATGGGTCGTAGAGCTCAAGGTCGCGTCCAAGGCGTGATCGAACGGCGCCGAGTGCGGTGCATGCCGTTTTCCACGATGCCGCCACGAAGAGAATTAGATCCCCCTCCTGAGCTCCAAGCGTCGTCCGTACGGCGTCGGTCTGCTCAGCAAAAAACTTGGAGATCCCACCGTCCAGGCCCGACTCGGTCACCTTCATCCAGGCCAGACCCTTCGCGCCATACGTCTTTGCCACATCTTCGAGGTCGGTGATCTGTTTACGGCTGTAGTCGGCCTTCTCCGGGACGACAAGAGCCTTGATGGCGCCACCCGATTCGAGAACCGACTTGAAGACCTGGAAGTTCGATCCGGGAACGAGGCTTGAGGCATCCTGCAGTTCCAATGCAAAACGAAGATCGGGTTTGTCCGATCCGAATCGGTTCATCGCGTCGTCGTAGGGGAGGCGCTCGAACGGCACTGCGAGATCGTTGCCAAGGGCGTGGGCAAAGACGTGTGCCAGCATTCCTTCGAGCATCCCAAAGACATCGTCCTTTCCAACAAAGCTCATCTCGATGTCGATCTGCGTATGCTCCAATTGGCGGTCACCGCGGGCGTCCTCGTCGCGAAAGCAGTGCGCGATCTGGAAGTACTTGTCGAATCCGCTAACCATCAAGATCTGTTTGTAGAGCTGAGGTGACTGAGGCAATGCGTAGAAGGTTCCGGGGTTCAGTCGACTTGGTACCAGGAAGTCGCGGGCACCCTCCGGAGTCGAGCGGATGAGCGTTGGAGTCTCGATCTCGTAGAATCCGTGCTCATGAAGGTACTCTCGAACTCGAAAGCTGACGTCGTGGCGTAGCTTGATGTTACGCTGCATCGCGAAACTGCGAAGATCCAAGTACCGATACTGCAGTCGGAGTTCCTCGCGTGCCTCTGCTCGCTCGTCGACCATGAAGGGAAGGGTCTTGGCACGAGTGAGAACGTGAATTGAGGTGGCGGAGACCTCGATCGCGCCGGTCTCCATCTCCTCGTTCACCATCTCTGCCGGCCGAGCCCGAACGGTTCCCTCAATAGCGACCACATACTCGAACTTCAGCTCCGCAGCCACCTCCTTGAGGCTCTGCGGTGCGGCCTCGTCGATGACCACCTGTGTGAGGCCGTATCGATCTCTGACGTTCAGGAAGTGCACGCCGCCGTGGTCACGGTTGCGGTGGACCCAGCCGTTGAGAACGACCGACTTGCCTTCATCGGATGCGCGCAGTTCGCCGCACGTTACAGTTCGTTTGTGTTGTTCCATATGTCTCTCTCTTTCTGGTGCTGACCGAAGCTCAGCCCGGCGGCCACTTCATGGACCGCCCGCCTAGAATGTGAGCGTGGATGTACTGAACGGTCTGAAGGCCGTCTCGGCCGGTGTTGAACACCACCCGGTAGCCGTTCTCGTCCAGACCCAGCTCCCTCGCCACTCGCGCGACGCCCTGCATGAATGCAGCGACGTCGCGTGGATCAGCGTCAGCGAGGTCCGCGAAGCTTTCCATTTTTCGTTTTGGAATCACCAGAACGTGGATTGGTGCCTGAGGTTCGATATCGCGAAATGCGAGAACATGCTCGTTCTCAAAGACCTTCTCCGAAGGGATCTCGTTCTTGAGAATCTTGTCGAAAATCGTCTCTTCGCTCATCGTTCCTCACCGCAACCTACCATCGCGCGGTTGAAGCGGCAACCGGCTACGGCGCGGCCACCTCACCCTTACGCGCCTCGATCTTCTTCATGAGATCTGCGTAGACCTCTTTTGTGATGGGGTAGAAGGTCAGTGTGATGATTCCGGCGACGAAGAAGAGGGCCGGAATGGGGCCGGTCAAGAGGCGGATACCAAGGATTGCAGATGCCGGCTGGACCGGCTCAAAATCGACTCTGCCTGGTTCGATGAAGCTCATTCCGCCAAGGACCCATCCGGCTAAGCCTGCACCGAATGCTGAACCCAGCTTGCTGAAGAAGGTCCACATGCCGTAGAAGATCCCCTCCCGACGCTTTCCATTCTGGGCGAAGTCGTACTCGACCACATCCGGGATCAGCGACCACGGCATCACGTAGTTCGTAGCGTACCCAATGCCTGCGACTGCGAAGGTGAGGAATGCGTACCAGACAGGAAGACGCGGACCCAGGAAGAAGAAAGCGACCACGGCCACGGCAAAGAGGGCCATGCCGATGTTGTATGCTCGCACTTTCCCGATGCTCCGGGAGATTCGCACCCACAGTGGAATAAACAGAAGGACCGCGCCAAGGAGAGCCATCAGGGCAAAGGTGAAGAGTCCCGGTTGGTTGTAGATGAACTGGAAGTAGTAGAGCAACGTTGCCTGCACCACAGCAATGCCCGTTATGTGAAGGGCGTAGGTGATGAAGATCACAAAGAACGGCTTTTGGCGGATCACCTCGAAGTACGACTTGATCAACTTCACATTCTCTGTGACAGGCTCCCCCACGGTCTCCTTGATCGTGAAGACGGTGATAAACGTCGCGAGTGCCATGACCCCGCCCATAACCGCGGCGGTGATGGTCCACCCCGTTGGCGATCCACCAAAGAGCTCGACGAGGGGGAGCGTTGCGCCCGCGCCGATAAAGGTGCCTACGACCGCGAACGACATGCGATAACCGT
>JANQQY010000363.1 GCA_028284845.1 Spirochaetales bacterium | reverse complement strand
ACATGGTGTGTATTCCGGCGGAGAAGAGTTCCAGTTCGACTCGCTTCGCAATCGTTGACTTGCCGGAGCCGGAGAGGCCGGTGAACCAGACGATGGTCGCCTTGTGGCCATTGCGCTGCTCGCGGGCTTCCCGGTCCACCGATCCGCGATCCCAAGAGACGTTTGGGGAGACGGGATGTTCGATCGCAGAGACCACACCGGCGAGGTTAGGTCGACCGGCGTCGCTAGCCTCGCCGGCCGTATCTGCGTGCGGGGTAGTCTGCGACGCGGCTGTATTGCGTGCCTCCGGCAACGAATGCAAATCCGGCCGAATCATCCCGGCGGCAACGGTCCGGTTCGATGCGGGATCGATCAGTATGAATCCGCCGTTCTGCCGGTTGTCGTGGTAGGAGTCGAAGAGGATCGGCTGTGCGGCCGTGATCGCGACACGACCGATTTCGTTGAGCTCAAGGCTCTCAGGATCAGTGCGGTGGAGGGTATTCACATCGATTTTGTAGACGAGTTCGTTGACGTAGCCGCGAACCAGTCGGGTGCCGTGCTGGAGGTGGTAGTGGGTTGAGGTAGAGAGAGGCTTGGTCTCGTCCATCCAGCAGAGGATCGCCTCGAACTTGTTGTCGATCCGGGGGATGTTGTGGCGGCGAACGAGCATGTCGCCACGGCTTACATCGATCTCGTCTTCCAGAGTGATGACGATCGCCTGGCTCTCTATGGCCTCATCAAGCTCGCCGTGATGGGTATGGATCGACTTCACCCGTGATTCCCGCATGCTCGGAAGTGCGACCACATCTTCGCCCGGCTTTATAGTGCCGGAGCTCACCGTGCCGGCAAAGCCACGGAAGTCCTGGTGGGGACGTATGACGTATTGAACGGGGAAGCGGAAGTCGACGAGGTTTCGGTCGGCACTGATGGTCACGGTCTCAAGGTGGTGGAGAACGCTCGTGCCGTCGTACCAAGGCATGTTCTTGCTGCGATGGACAACGTTGTCGCCCTCGAGCGCGCTGATGGGAACGAAGGTCACGTCGTGAATGACGAGCTTACTGGAGAAGTCGGTGTATTCGTCGACGATGCTCTGGAAGACCTCCTGCGAGTAGTCGACGAGGTCCATCTTGTTGACACAGACAAGAACGTGAGGTGTGTCGAGAAGTGAGGCTATAAATCCATGTCTTCGACTTTGGGTCAGGACTCCATTACGTGCATCGATGAGGATAATGGCAAGGTCAGCAGTGGAGGCCCCGGTGACCATGTTCCGCGTGTACTGCTCATGGCCGGGTGTGTCAGCGATGATGAACTTTCGGCGAGGAGTCGCGAAGTAGCGGTAGGCTACATCGATCGTTATTCCCTGCTCGCGTTCGGCCCGAAGGCCATCGGTGAGGAGCGCGAGGTTCACGTTCTTCTCGCCGCGTAGCTCACTGCTTTTCTTCAGGCTGTCGAGCTGATCCTGGAAGATCGCCTTGCTGTCGTAAAGGAGCCTACCAATGAGGGTGCTCTTCCCGTCATCAACGCTGCCCGCGGTGGTGAAGCGAAGGAGGTCCTTGTTGAGATACTCCTTCGTGATGTCGGCAAGCTCGTGGTCCTTGCGACCGCTCACATGCTCGTTATTCGTGCTGCTACTCACTAGAAGTATCCCGCCTTCTTTCGGTCTTCCATCGCGGCCTCACTCCGTTTGTCGTCAGCGCGACCGCCTCGTTCCGTAGTACGAGTGGTAGCGATCTCTGCGACGATCTGCTCAACGGTGTCGGCTCTGCTTTCGGTTGCTCCCGTACAGGTCATGTCGCCAATGGTTCTGAACCGAACGAATCGCTCTTCTACGCTCTCGCCCGGCTGTTGCGTGACAACTTCTCCTTCGGCAAGCAGGACGCCCTCGCGATTGATCACTCGACGCGTGTGGGAGAAGTAGAGCGAGGGTAGATCGATCTGCTCCATGAGGATGTATTGCCAGACGTCGAGCTCGGTCCAATTGGAGAGCGGGAAGATTCGGAAGTGCTCGCCGGCTTTCTTCTGAGCGTTGTAGATTCGCCAGAGTTCGGGACGCTGGTTCTTGGGATCCCATTGCCCAAACTCGTCACGGAAACTGAAGAAGCGTTCCTTCGCTCGAGCCTTCTCCTCGTCTCGCCGCGCGCCGCCAAGAGCGCCGTCAAACTTGTGTTCGCGAATCGCGTCGAGGAGCGTCACTGTCTGGAGCGCGTTCCGTGAGGGATTCGGTCCCGTCTCTTCCTGAACTCGGCCGGCATCAATGGAATCCTGCACGCGTGCCACAATCAGATTCGCACCGATCTTCTCGCAGAACTCATCCCTGAAGGTGATCGTCTCTTCAAAGTTGTGCCCGGTGTCAACGTGCATCAGTGGGAAGGGAATCTTCCCCGGATGAAAGGCGTGGGCAGCGAGCGTCGCGAGAAGGATCGAATCCTTCCCGCCCGAAAAGAGAAGCACGGGGTTCTCGAGTTGTGCAGCGACCTCACGAATGACGTAGATCGCCTCAGCCTCGAGCTCATGCAGATGGTCGAGTTTGTAGGCCATTGGGGGGAGATTATACTCCAGTGCGCCGCACTACAAGGTTTAGGGTGTTTTGCGAAGGGGGTTGAACCTCAGAACGGGAGGTCACAGATCTCGGCAGGAGTGCTCAGCGGACGCGGATTGCCCCCTCAATGCCTTCCAAGTCTGATTCCTGAACTCGGGTACGGGACTCGCGGATGCGCGAGAGAAGATCACGTCCGCTCGCCGGTTCAGTAGTAAAGATGGCACGCCGAACGACAGATGAGAAAGACTCTCCATTCCGTTTGGCAGCCTTCAGGCGTTCGTAGGCATCAAGTTCCAACGAGATGGTTTTGTTGCCATGCACGAATGGCACAAGAAACGACGTGTTCAGTCGCTACGTATGTCGATCAGCCAGTCTGTGAACTTCGTCAAATCGGCAACAAGATCAGCGAAGGTCTTCTCGAGGCTTTCCTGCAACGGGGCAAGACGGTCCGGCTCAAGAAGAGATCCGTAGATGTTGCGGAAGAGGTGGCGAAACCCAAGGAAGTCCGAAAGCCGATCTGCGGTCTTGGTGGAGATCACGGCGGGGCGAAGGTTTTCGATGGGAATGGTCATGTCTCTGAGTAGTTGCCTATGCCAGTTCCGTCCGGACGGGACGCCACCATTCAGCTCGTCCGCTATTCGAACGAAGATCCGTTCCACGCCAGTATAGAAGTCGTGAATGATAGACCCGCGGGCGCGAACGGCCCATGATTCATCGCCAAGTGGCGCGTTCTTCAGCTCCACAACGAGACTCTGTAGAGAATCAATCTCCGCGAGAATCTCGCCTCTGACCCGACCAGCAAGCATCTCGCCAGGATTCACAGCGCGACCCCTTCGCGTTCGATCGCGCCGATGAGCATTGGTGTTGCAGTCTCGTACGGAATGAGATCGAGCTCAAAGTTGGTCATGGCAGAACAACGCGACAGCGCTGTGAAATAGACTCCCGGCGGCAGCTCCTTCACCACAAGATCGATATCCGAAGTCCTGTAGAAGGACCGGTCGGCTGCAAAGGCTGAGCCGATACCCCAGATGCCCGTCACGGCATACTCCCTTCGAAGAAACTGAGCTATCTCCCTGGCATCGGAATGTGCCCTGAAGCGATCACCTGGGGCGAACCGAGTCTTGTTTAGGTGTGCGAGAAGGGGGCCCCGATCCATGCTCCCAGTATAGCTTGTGGGGCAGCGCGCGTTCAGGGTCTATTCGAGTCGGTTTGAGATCGCATCACGAGCGGTCTCAAACAAGGCGATGAACTCGGGCATGCGTTCGTTGAGCTGGTTGAGAGTGGCCACGGTCTGCTCTTCGCTCTCTGGGTCGTCATGAGCCAGGTTGTTCCGGAGGTTTCTGAAGAACTGCCAGAGTTCGACTGAGGGGAGTACCCCTAACGACGCAAGCCGATTCAGAATGTCGAGAAACGGAACAGGATCCGTGCTTCCTTCAAGAAGGGAGTACGAGGAGGGGAGGAAGCGTCTGGCCAGAGAATCCTGCATCTTTGTGAACCGGTAGATCATCTGGTCGAGCAACTCGACATCCCGGTCCTCGAGCGTTCGCATAGCGTCGATGCCAAGAGGGAATCGGTCTCTGAGAGCCATACGCGCTCGTTGAATCCACTTAAGATGAGATTCGCATTCCCGAATAGATGACCGGGCGGTGGCCTTTGCTGTCTCACTCATAAAGCGATTGCCTCGCGGTCGATCTCGCGCTTGATGAGATCGCCATCGGAGACGAAGGGGGATAGGACCATGTCGATCTTCTGGTCTCCAAGGGCAATCTGGATGTCCGAAAGGGCGGCGAACTTGGCTCCCTGGGCTTCGTAGGCGGCAAGATCGGTGTCTACGAAGAGATCGATATCGCCGCCGCGCCTGGTATCATCTGTGCGCGAACCAAAGAGATAGACGTGGGCGTCAGGGCCGAATCGGCTGTGAACGGCGTCAACGATCACCTTTCGCTCACGCTCAGAGAGGCGCATACGGAGAGTGTAGGCGGCGGTAGGCGTGGCGTCCAGACGCGGTGCTACCAGCTCCTCACTACGAACCAGGGGTTGAGGAGGTCTTCCTTGTTGTAGGTAAGGGGATAGGGTGAGTGCCCGTAGTGTTCCCAGTCGGAGTGGGCCGCGTTTGTCGAACCGGAACCGGAGTCGGGGGAAAGCGGGAGATCACGTTCGGGAGCTGCCTGGTAGATCTCTCCGCCCGCGGCCCGGACGATCGCATGCCCGGCGGCGATGTCCCATTCGCTTGTTGGGGCGTATCTGGGGTAGAGGTCGGCGCTTCCTTCGGCGACGGTGCAGAGCTTGAGCGAGCTCCCCACATTTACGATGCCAACCTCATCGAACTCAGCGGAGATGCGTTCGACAAGGGACCTGGTTCGGTCATCGTAGTGGGTGCGGCTTGCGATGATGTCGATGTGCCTGGGATTCCTGGTGCGGACTTCTATGGGGTGAGCGATCTGATCCCAGCGATCGAATGTGGCGTCCTGTCTTTGCGGGAAGTCCGCGTGCGAGATTTTCCAGGAACCAACGCCTGTCACACCACACCATGCCTCCCGGCGTGACGGGGCGAAGATTACGCCGAAGACCGGCGCGTGCTCCTGGATGAGGCCGATGTTCACTGTGAACTCGCCGTTGTGCTTGATGAACTCCTTGGTGCCGTCGAGCGGATCGACGAGCCAGAGCTCGCTCCACTCATCGCGCTCAGTGAAGGGTATTTGTCTGCCCTCCTCGCTCAGGACGGGAGTCTCCGGTGTCAGCTCGCTGAGTGCAGCATCGATGATCTCGTGGGCGCGGCGATCAGCGAGGGTCAGCGGTGAATCGTCGGCCTTGTGCTCGATCTGCTGGTCATCTGACTCGTAGACATCCATGATGGCGGCGCCGGCGTCTCTGCAGATGCGGAGTAGATCTGGGACGAGAGAGAGCTGTCGACCTTGATCGATCATTCCTGCAAGGTAGTGCGGACGGCTGGGCGGGCCAAGCCGGCGACTCTATACTGGGCACTGGAGGGCCTATGACCAGATCGTTTCTGATCCTACTGCTTCTTCTTGGGTTGATCGCAACGGGACCGCTGTTCGCATTATCGCCGGGTGATGCAGTCTCAATCTCCGTCCGCGAGGGCGAGCTCAGGAGCGCACCGCAGTTCCTGGCGGCGATAACACAAAGGCTTGGCTACGGAGTCTCCGTTACGGTCGAAGAGATCAGACAAGACTGGGCACGCATCGTCCTGCAAGATGGTGTTCGCGGATGGATTCACACGACCTCAATAGCGCCACCGGAGGAGATGAATCTCACCGGTACGCAATCAGAATCACCTGGTACCACCCCCCGTGAGATCGCGCTCGCCGGGCGTGGCTTCAACGAACAGGTGGAGGCAGAGTATCGCAGCCAGAATGAACTGAACTTCGATCGAGTAGACAGGATGGAAGGCTATCTCGCCCCGCTTGAAGACCTGGGAGCGTTCCTTCAAGAGATCGACGCGGAACTGAGCGGTGAGGTGGACTCGTGACGCGCGCTAACAGACGACTGGTTGTGGCGACGGTCGCAGTGTTGGCTCTCCTCACTGGCTGCGCCGGTCTCGACGGCGCGATTGGCGAGCTTGCCTCCGTGGGGGAGACGCTTGGGCTGATTGATGGCGACACCGCGACCACGCTCGATCTCGCGGAGACGGGGCTTACAACGCTCTCGAATGTGGTGAATGCGGCCTCGAGCCCGTTTACGCCGGAGCAGGAGTACTTCGTAGGGCGTTCAGTTGCGGCGACGATCCTCACAGAGACCGACCCGGTTCAGAATCCTGATCTCGTCTCCTACGTCAATCTCCTGGGGCAGACGCTTGCGCTCGCCTCTGAGCGGCCATTCCTCTACCACGGCTACACGTTTGAGGTACTCGATTCCGACGAGATAAACGCCTTTGCCACTCCAGGGGGCCACATTTTCATCACCGTTGGCATGATCCGCCTGACACGATCCGAAGATGAGCTCGCCGCGATCCTTGCGCACGAGATCGCACACGTCGTTGAGCGACACGGGCTGGGGAGCATACGCACTGCACGAGTGATCTCGGCGGTGGAGGAGGGCATGTTCGAAGCGCTGAGCACCGTCACCCCTGAGGAGCTTGAAGAGGTAACGGGAGTCTTTGGCGATACGACGGCCGACGTGGTTGATGCGCTCGTAACGCGAGGGTACTCGGGCGCGACTGAGCGCGAGGCCGACGGGATCGCCGTCGAGATTCTCGCCCGCGTTGGCTACGACCCATTCGCCATCGTCCGTGTCCTTGAGCGGATGGATCGGGCGCAGGCAGCCGAGTACGAGGGAAATGCGGAGCCGCGTGGCTTCTCCAAGACACACCCGCGACCGCAAGCTCGTATTAACGATCTGGAACTCACTGAGCTCAGGGAACTGGAACCAGTCTCGCGCATTAATCTCGAGGCGGCGAGGAGGAGGTACATGGAGGCTGTGGGAGATCTGTAGAGGAGCGCGGTGTTCTAGAAAAGGAAGCCGATGAGAATCCTGTTCTCGAGCGACATTCACGGCGAAGTAGATGCTTTCGAAACATATGCGGAAGTGCTTTCAAAGCCGGAATTCGACATGGGCGTCCTGGGCGGAGGTCTCTTTGGTGAGCGTGTCAGCGAGGACCGGGTTCAAGAGGCGGCAGAGATTGTGCAGCGCCCGAAGAAGCCGATCGTTCTCGTCCTCGGCAATCACGATCTCAACGAATGGCCGGAAACGGAGCTCATCACCAACATTCACATGAAGAGTGTCGTTCGGTGTGGTTGGTGGTTTGCCGGGTACCGTTGGACCCCAATGGACCGGGAACCAAGGAAACGCCGACGCGACGTTCGCAGGCTTCGCAGACTTGTGAACTCCCGCACGATTCTCGTCACGCATGCACCCCCGGCCGGCACGCTCGACGGAACGGAGAGGGGCCAAACGGGGTACGGCTGCCCTGAGTTGGCACAGCTTGGTAGGAGGCCCTGGCTTCATCTCGTTGGGCATGTTCATGATTCGGCAGGCCAGGATGGCATCACAGTAAACGGTGCCTACAAGACCTTGAAGATGTTCTTTGCAATTGACGTTGAGTTGCGGACGGTCGAGAGGATCAGTTAGGCGGGCGTCAATCCGAATAATGGAGATAGCGAATGAGAGTTGGATGGATCAGAGCTGCGCTTGTGGGACTCGCGGTGATCGCAGCAGCCGGGTGCAGAACCGCGCCTGCAACAGTTGGTGCTGTTTCGACGTTTGGGGAGCTTGCGACGACCGCCGAGAGATTCTGGGACGCTCGCATTGATGACGATGATCCGGGTCTCTCTGCGATCTTTTTCTCGCCTTCAACTGGAGAGCAGTTCGTGACGGCCGGATCAACCGGCGGGCGCCTCTCAAGACCGATCGACAACAATACAGTCTTCCAGGTCGCAAGCATCTCGAAGACGGTTGCGGCCTACGGTGTTCTCGCACTCGTCGATCGCGGGGCCGCTTCGCTGGACACAGCTGTCGAGTCGTATCTGTCACGCTACAGCTTCCCGCAGTCACGGTGGGATTCAAGCGGTGTGACAGTGGGCCGCCTCTTGTCGCATACGGCCGGGCTCTCAGTCACGGGATATCCGGGGTTTGCCCCGGAGAGAGCGCTGCCGAGTATTGAAGACTCCCTCGCAGGCGAAACGGGTCGGTTCTATGGAGTCTACTCTCCTGGTCGGGTAAGAATCCGGCGCAGGCCCGGAGAAGAGTGGCGCTACTCTGGCGGCGGATACACCGTTTTGCAACTCATGGTCGAAGAGCTGAGCGGAGGCTCTTTTGCCGGAGCGCTCGACGAAGAGGTACTGGGTCCCCTGAACATGGCCGATAGTAGCTTTGATGTGGCAGTCGTCAATCAAGACTCGCTGGCGGTTGGACATGGACGGCGGGGCCAGGAACGTCCGAAATATCGGTTCACTGCCCAGGCCGCGGCTGGTCTCTACAGCACGGCGAGCGATCTTGCGAAACTCTTGGAGGATCTTGGACGAGGGGCCTCTGGAGAACCGGCTCTGCTCTCTGCGGTCCGTTACGAAGAAATGACAACCGAGTACGCCTCCGTTGAGACAGGGGTCGCCATGGGTCTTGGGTTTCATCTGCGCTCGATGCCGGACGGGACCCGGGTTGCATTCCACTACGGTGCGAACCAGGGCTGGCAGAGTTACTACGGGATCAACCTTGATTCGCGTGAAGGCATGGTGATTCTTTCGAACTCCGACCGGGCGATCAGCGAGTGGATCAACCCGGTCGTGGCAGTCTACGAAGAGATGGTGATGAGCCGTGTGGACTAACGGCTGAGTCCGCGTATCCACGACGGCGAAAAGAGAGCCTACGCCAGCTTGTTCCGAATCTCAGCACTCACGTAGTCAAGCAATGCGACCGTAATGGCAATAAACCAGACGGCGATACCGGCCTGCCGGTACTGGAGCAGCCGAACGTACTGCACCAGGATAAAGCCGACGCCACCGCCTCCAACAAGCCCGATGACCGTCGACATTCGCACGTTGATGTCCCACCGATAGATGCTGAAGCTGACGAAGGGCGAGATCATCTGGGGAATGATCGCATAGGCGATGGTCTGGAGGCGATTCGCTCCGGTGGCTTGAATGGCCTCGATGGGTCCTGGATCAATTCCCTCGATCGCCTCCGAATAGAGCTTGCTCAGCGCCGCGATGGAATGCATGGTCAGTGCGATGATTCCAGCGAATGGGCCGAGACCGACCCACACGGTTGCAATAAGTACCCAGATCAACGGCTCGATGCTTCTGATGACGTTCATGGTGAATCGCACCAGATAGTAGATGGCCATCGAAATCCGAGATCCTGACATGATGTTCCGCGCGGCGAGGAAGCTAACCGGTATGGAGAAGATGATCCCGAACAGAGTCGCCATCATGCCCAGAACGATCGTCTCGACCATCCTGGAGATAATGATAAGGAGCGCACGACTCGCGGTCGCCTCGCCGGTGAATACCTGACGAGCTTGAACCTGGTGGATTGTCCCGCTGGGTTCCGGATCGGCACCGATCAGCGGAAAAGGCAGAGTAAAAATCACGGAGAAGGTGCCGTCGGCTCCCGTCTCTACAATCAGCTCATCACGCCCTTGTCTGATAGGAAAGATGCTTCCGTTCTGGTCAATCCATCTGATTTCGGTCGTCGTTGACGGCTCAAACCCGAAACCGGAGACAGTAACCTCCGTCCCGGGCACGTTTCCGATCGCACCGGCATTCCCGTCGAGGTTTTGACTCGCCAGCGTACCCTGACGAGGGGAGATCGTGACGCCAGGCTCACCTGGCTGTGGATCGACCTGCGGCGGAATCATGCCTTCCGGGCTCACGAGGATCTGCGCCGTTCCACCGACCTCATTCTCCTCAAACTCGACCGCAGCCTCCCATGGCCAGATGACTCGGGCGAGCGGCGGAAGCGCGTCAGGAATTCTCTGAATCGCGGTCCCCACATCGATCTCACTCACCTGCCATCCAAGCACAAAGAGAGCGGCGATGATCGCCAGGAATGCACCGGCACCACTGCGGCTCGGTCGCTGCGCGGTGCGGTGAGCGTCAATCGCAGAAAGAATCCAGATCGCGACAAGCGCGACCAGGATAAATCCTACAAACCACGGACGCCGATCGAGCGCTCGCAGGAACACCGGCCATCCGGGCACTTCTGCGCGCTCGCCGAGAATGCGGAATCGCCAGACAAACATGCCAATCACACTCGCGGCTCCGGCGAGTAGGATGACACCGCGCTGAACTCTTCTGGCGAACATCTGTCCAAGCCCTGGAATCACGGCGCTCATCACTGCAGCAACGGTCGGAGTCACCAGCGAGGGGAGCTCTCGATTCAGGATGTCGCCCGAATCCGGTCTCTTTGACTTTGCTCCACGCTTCGCAGAGTGCTTCTCGGCTTCTGTGGTGATCTGGTCGCTCATGCCTCACCTCCAATGGAACCGGCGGTGATTCGCTCGGCCTCCTCGCCGTAGATCTGCTTGAACTGATCGTCGGTCATCGAACGGATCTCATCCCGCGTACCTTCGTACACGAGTTCGCCGTCACGAAGCCCAATGACCCGTGTGGCGTAGCGCTGAACCAAGTCCAGGTAGTGAAGGCTGCAGATGATGGTGATGTCGTCTTCCTGATTGAGTCGCTCGAGGTTTCCCAGGATTGAATGGGCTAGGACCGGGTCGAGGCTGGCGACGGGCTCATCCGCCAGGATGATCGACGGCTCTTGCATAAGAGCCCGTGCGATGCCGACTCGCTGCTGCTGCCCGCCGGAGAGCTCGCTCGCACGCTTCCGAGTCTGTTCGGTGAGACCGACCCTCTCAAGGGCCTTCGCCGCAGCCTCCCGATCCGCCGCAGGGAAACGGTTGAGCAGGCTCGCCCACGGCGTCACATAGCCCAACCTGCCTGACAATACATTGGTGAGTACGCTCGACCGTTTCACCAGGTTGAAGTGCTGGAAGATCATGCCGATCTTCCGACGGATGTTTCGCAGGTCCGGCGGATCGGCCGCGGTGACGTCCTGACCATCCCAGATGATCGATCCATCGGTGGGTTCGACAAGCCGGTTGATGCATCGCAACAGGGTTGACTTGCCGGATCCGGAGAGACCGATAACAACGAGGAACTCGCCGTCGTCAACGGTGAACGAGACGTTCCTGAGCGCCACAGTCCCGTCGTCGTAGACTTTGGTCAGGTTCTTCACTTCGAGCATGAGACACTCCTCGCTTCTCGCGGCACCCCACGATAGGGACGACTCGAGAAACGAGCAATGGCCGCAGAAGCGGCCATTGCTACATCGTCAAATGGTCTGGATTAGTCCAGGAAGTCAGAGAGATCGACGCCGGCGGCCTCAAGGACCTGGCGGAACGGATCGTAGAACGAATCATCCTGTTCGATGATCTCATCCCACTCATACACACTGAACATTGCGGCGACGCCTTCTTCGGTGTCTGCGATGTTCAAGAATGCCTGCGTGATTGCCGCGCGCATCTCAGCGGGCATCTCCGTCGAGTACTGAATGCCGTCGTTGGGGATTGGCCCGTACTCTTCGAGAACCAGAACTCGATCGTTTACATCCGGATTGTCGTCCGAGATGCTTCCGCGGGCGTCAACGAAGCTCGCACCGGCATCCGCACTGCCGTTGTAGACGGCACTGATGACTCCGGAGTGTCCACCGGCATCAACGACCTCAAGAAGGTCGGTATCTGGGTCAACGCCATTTGCCTGCATCACGATGGAAGGGACGACCCAACCACTGGTCGAATTCGGATCAGGACGGGCAAAGGTCTTGCCGGCAAGATCGGCCACGCTCTCGATTCCGCTGTCTGCGGCAACAACAAACTGACCACCGTAGAACGGATCACCACGTCGAACTGCGATGAGTCCAACTTCTGCGACACCGCGTTCCGACGCAAGGATTGCGCCAAAGGTGTTGAGAGCGGCCATGTGAGCACTCGGTGGGTCGCTCGAGAGTGCCTCAATGACGCCTGCGTAGTCGGCTGCGACAATCGCCTCGAAGACGTATCCCGTCTCCTCTTCGAGCATCGCCGCCAGTTCGTCCGCACCCGCGAGAATTGCCTGGGTCTCACCGGAGGGAACCAGTGCCCAAATGATCGGATTTTCCTCGGTGCCCAACTCGGCAGCCTCTTCAATTCCGGTTGCGAAAGCAAACGCGGCAATAAAGAGAATCAAACACGTAGCTAATGCTTTTCTCATATATACTCCTGCGAGAAGAGCATAGGGATTCCTAAACCCGTCGCCAACGAGAGAATCGTTAGAATTGTGTTAGGTGGTGTCAACCGGCCGCGCTCTTCAGCGCATCCGCCTTGTCCGTCTTCTCCCAGCTGAATCCCTCACGCCCAAAGTGACCGTAGTTGCTGGTCTCCTGGTAGATGGGACGCTTTAAATCGAGTGTTCGAACGATCCCCGCCGGTGAGAGGTCAAAAACCTCGCTCACAGCCTTCTCGATCTCCGACTCCGGAACGGTGCCGGTCCCAAAGGTGTCGACCGTGACGCTCACCGGGAAGGGGACGCCGATGGCGTAGGCAAGCTCAATCTCGCATCGTTCGGCGAGGCCGGCCGCGACGATATTCTTGGCAACGTAACGACCCATGTAAGCCGCGCTTCGGTCTACCTTGCTGGGGTCTTTGCCACTGAACGCTCCTCCACCGTGCCGACCCATTCCGCCGTAGGTGTCGACAATGATCTTCCGTCCGGTCAGGCCGGAGTCGCCGTGAGGACCACCAATGACAAAGCGGCCTGTTGGATTGATGAAGTAGTTGGTCTTCTCGTCGAGAAGACCCGAGTCGCCAAGCACCGGCTGAACGACCTGCTGGATGATCGTATCCTTGATCTCATCGTAGGAGACGCCATCGTCGTGCTGGTGGCTGACGACAACAGTATCGATTCGAACCGGCTTGTGGCCGTCGTAGACGACGCTAACTTGGCTCTTTGAGTCAGGCCGAAGCCATGTAATCGTTCCATTCTTTCGAAGCTCTGCGGCGTGCCGAAGGATCCTGTGCGCGTAGCTGATGGGAGCCGGCATCAATTCCGCTGTCTCGTTGCAGGCGAACCCGAACATCATGCCCTGGTCTCCCGCTCCTTGCTCACCCTGGTAGAGTCCCGTGCCGCTGACACCCTGGTTGATGTCGGGACTCTGGGAATGAATGACGCTCATCACCGCCATGCTCTCCCAATCGAGACCGTAGGCGGGATCGGTATAGCCGACCTTCTTGGCGACGCCTCGTGCAATCTCCTGAACGTCGATGTATTCGCTCTTGGTCGTTATCTCTCCACCAACGAGGATCATGCCTGTCGTTGTGAAGGTTTCACACGCGACGTGGCTCTCCGGGTCGGCCTTGAGGCAGGCGTCCAAGACTGCATCACTCACCTGATCGGCGAGTTTGTCGGGATGCCCTTCGCTGACACTCTCGGACGTGAACAAATACTGGCCTTCTCGCATATGAACTCCTCTCTCTTGTGCTCGACCCGTACGCGCCACGAAGCGGGCCGACACTGGGATGTGCTTTCGCAAGATAGTCCCGAAAAGGGTGAGAGAGGGCAAGTGGGCTTAGTGTCCTCCGGACGGCTCAATGGATGCCGGTGCTTCGATACTCCGCTTACGCTGAGGCGAGGTGCCGGATCTTGAGGAGGACCTCGTCCGGATGATCGGGGTGTCCGACGAGTCTTTGCCCGGCGGCGTCCACAAAGAGATCGGTCTGCTCCAGGAAGAGCTGACCAATCAGCACCTCATCGCCCATCACGGCACAGCTCTCGAAGGCAGTGCGCCCGATGAACTCAAACTCGACCGGTTCGGTGACGTGTGCTTCGATCGATCTGCCGTCGGCTACAACGTATCGCTTTGTCTTTGTGCCGATCAGCCCGAGCTCGCGTGCAAGCGGCTCGGGTATCACAGATGTCATTGCTCCGGTGTCTACGATGGCTTCAACGGTCGCCTGGCGGATTCTCTCCGCATCAAGAATGCCGCGGATAGCCATAAGTACGTCGCCTTCGTTTCGGACGATCACCTTCACTCGGACTTCACCCATCGATTCTCCTTCCAGGAGATTTAACAGGCGAAATCGTCTTCGTGCTTCGTACTCCGGAGTCACTACCTAGTACCGATAGGTATCCGGCTTGTAGGGTCCGGCGACGTCCACGCCGATGTAGTCGGCCTGATCTGCGGTGAGCGTGGTGAGCTTGGCGCCGATCTTCTCGAGGTGGAGTCGTGCGACCTCTTCGTCCAGGTGCTTTGGAAGGACGTAGACATCCTTCTCATAGCTGTCCTTGTGTTCCCAGAGATCGATCTGGGCGAGGACTTGATTGGTGAAGCTGTTCGACATGACAAAGCTTGGGTGGCCCGTTGCATTCCCAAGGTTCACGAGTCGGCCCTCAGAAAGGAGGAAGATCTCGTGGCCGTCGGGGAAGATGTACTTGTCCACCTGTGGCTTGATGTTGACGTGCTTGATGCCTGGGTAGTTCTGGAGCGCCTCAACCTGAATCTCGTTGTCGAAGTGTCCGATGTTGGCGACGATCGCCTGGTCCTTCATCTTCTCCATGTGCTCGATGCGGATGATGTCCTTGTTGCCGGTCGTCGTGACGTAGATATCGGCTGTACCGAGTGAATCCTCGACGGTCGTCACCTGGAAGCCTTCCATCGCGGCCTGAAGGGCGCAAATGGGATCGACCTCGCTGACCATGACGCGAGTTCCCATTCCCTGAAGGCTCTGGGCGCTCCCCTTGCCAACGTCACCAAAGCCACAGACCATGGCGACCTTGCCGGCAGTCATGACGTCCGTTGCGCGCTTAATCCCATCCACGAGGCTCTCGCGACATCCGTAGAGGTTGTCGAACTTGCTCTTGGTGACCGAGTCATTCACATTGATCGCCGGCACGAGAAGCGTTCGTTCCTTCGCCATCTTCTGAAGCCTGTGGACTCCGGTCGTTGTCTCTTCACTCACGCCACGCCAATCGGCGACGACCTTGTGCCAATGCTCCTTGTCTTCCTGGGAAACCTTTTTGAGGAGCGCCTTGATCACGTTCTCCTCGTGACTTCCGCCTTCCTCGTTCACCCATTCGGATCCATTTTCGAGCTCGAACCCCTTGTGAATGAGGAGTGTGGCATCGCCCCCGTCATCAACGATCATCTCAGGACCCTTGCCGTCTGCAAATTGCTGTGCGCGATAGGTAAAATCCCAGTAGGTCTCAAGCGATTCGCCCTTGTAGGCAAAGACAGGAACACCCTTTGGATCGTCCGGCGTGCCGCCTTTGCTTGGGGGACCGACGGCAACGGCGGCGGCAGCATGGTCCTGCGTGCTGAAGATGTTGCAACTCGCCCATCGGACATCGGCCCCAAGGTCAACCAAGGTCTCAATGAGCACGGCGGTCTGGATGGTCATGTGAAGGCTACCGGTGATGCGGACGCCCTTGAGAGGCTTGAGCGGACCGTACTTCTCGCGGGTGGCCATCAGGCCCGGCATCTCTTTCTCTGCAATGTCGATCTCTTTGCGACCCCAGTCGGCGAGGCTGATATCTGCGACTCGATACTCGAGCTCGTTTGCGGTCTGAACGCTACTCATTGAATCTCCTTGAACCGACGTGATCGCGTCGGCTCGATCTCAAATCTCTCCATAACATACCGTTGGTGGCAGGTCGGTTCAAGGGTAGCCGAGCTCTGTGGCGAGGTGGAACCGGTTCCGGCTTTCGAAGCGCACGAGGTCTGTCCCGCGTCCCGATGGTGGAGGAACCATGGAAGAGCTGCAGCGGAGAATCGATCGGGTCGTGAGGGCGGGTATTCAGGCGTACATTGGGCTGCTCTGTGCCGGAGAGAAAGAACGATCTCGCAGAATCTTCTCCGACGTGCTCCAGATTTCCTCGTTTCTTGCGGGAGGGCCTTCGACCCGCCTGCCAATCTCGCTCAGCGCCCCCAACGCGGTCGAAACAGGCCAAGCCGCACTCGCGCGGTGCATGATCTTCTACACGTTGAGAAGCGTGCTCGCGTCGCTCTTGGTGCTGCGGGTGACGGCCTACTGGAGCAAGGTGCCGGCGCTTGTTGATCTGCATCAAGAGTGCGGGCGGCTGAACCGCTTACTCGGTGGCGTCACCGGACAGCAGGATGTGGCAGAACGACCGGATGATGAGAGCCATCACTCCGGATGCGCCTGCTCGCGATCAACGCCTCGAGACCCCCGGGACGAGGGTGGTGCTTTCGCGGCGGTTGAGCTTGGCGAGCGTCCGTGTCACGGGAGGCAGGACAGCAGCAGAGAGAGCATTGGCGTGGGACGATAGCACCGCCGCCACTGCTGCACGGGCTCGCTGCGAAGGCGTGCCCACGCGGCTCGTTCGCAGGGAGATGCGCCCCCTGATCGTAGACCGTCTAGACCGGTTCGTATCTCAAGACGAGGTTTCGGACGGCGGCCACTTCGTCGAGTCGTCTGCGTGGCGTCGTGAGTGGAGCCTCGTGGAGGAGATCGGGATCATTGCCGGCCTCACGTGCAACAAGAGCGAGTGCTTCTGCGAATAGCTCGAGTGTTTCGCGGTTCTCACTCTCCGTGGGTTCAACCATGAGCGCATCTTTCACGATGAGTGGGAAGTAGACCGTTGGCGCATGGTAGCCGTAGTCGAGGAGTCGCTTTGCAATGTCCATGGTCGAGACGCCCTCGTAGCGCGAACCAACGGAGACAAACTCGTGCATGCAGGTCCTATCGAACTTGGCAGGAAAAACGTCACGAGTGAGATGACGCAGGTAGTTGGCGTTGATGACGGCGTTCTCGCTGATCGCTCTGAGGCCATCCGCCCCATGAAGGAGAATGTAGGCGTAGGCCCGGAGAAGCATTCCGAAGTTCCCGTGGAACGACCGCAGCCGTCCTATTGACTGTGCCGGTGAGACAAACTCGTAACGCGAATCGTCCGACCCGTCGTCTGATGCATCCGGAGATGGCTGCGACATCCCAACGATCGGTCCCGGTAAGAAGTCTGCGAGCGTCTCGTTCGCGCCGACCGGGCCGGCGCCGGGACCGCCACCCCCGTGGGGCGTACTAAAGGTCTTGTGCAGGTTGAAGTGCATGACATCAATACCGAGATCTCCCGGCCGAACGATCCCAAGAATCGCATTGAAGTTTGCACCATCCCCGTAGACCAATCCGCCGCAACCGTGAACCGCGTCAACGACCGCTTCGATATTTCGCTCGAAGAGCCCGGCGGTGTTTGGGTTTGTGATCATCAGGCCGGCGACGTCATCGCCACACGCCTCCCGAAGCGCCCCCAGATCGACGTTGCCCTCTGCGTCTGAGGGAATCTCGACCGCTTCGTATCCGGCCATTGTCACGGTCGCGGGGTTGGTCCCGTGAGCGCTGTCCGGTACCAGAATCTTCCGCCGGCGCGTATCCCCTCGCGACTCGTGATAGGCACGAATCATCAGTATGCCTGTCAGCTCGCCCTGTGCTCCGGCGGCAGGTTGCAGGCTGACTTGTGAGAAGCCGGCAATCTCCGCAAGCATGTGCTGCAGACGGTACATAACGGCGAGCGAACCTTGCGAATCATCGGTGGTTGCCAGCGGGTGATGGGAAGCGAAGCCGGAATGTGACGCGACAGCCTCGTTTACCTTCGGGTTGTACTTCATCGTGCACGAGCCGAGTGGGTAAAAGGTCGTGTCAATCGCCATATTGGCGTGCGACAGGCGGGTGAAGTGGCGGACCACATCTTGCTCACTTACCTCCGGGAGCCGGAGTTCGTCGTGGTCGTCGCGAAGAAGCTCCGCCGGCAGTCTGGTGCTCGGCACGTCGGACTCCGGGAGTCGGACGGCGCGACGCCCGGATCGACTGATCTCGTAGAGGAGGGGCGGAATCGTATCGCCAAAACGGTGGTTTGCGGCGCTCTGATTGGTGCTCATGCTTTGACCTCGCTCTTTGCCGACTGAATCACCTCTAAGACAACCGACGCGAGCTCTTCGATATCGGCTCTGCTGCTTGTCTCGGTGACGGCGACAAGAAGCTCCTGTGGACGGCCGGGATAGTACCGAGAGAGGGGGAGTCCCGGCACGACGCCCATTGCCCGACACCGAGTGACCAGGGTCTCTGCTGCAATGGGGACGTGAAGGACAAATTCCTTGAAAAAGGTCGTCTCATCACCGAGGTTGACGCTGCATCCGTCAAGCTTGTCGAGGAGAGCGGCGGCATAGTGAGCCTTCTGATAGGAGAGATTCGCGACCTCTTTGAGGCCCTCAGGGCCCATCGAAGCGAGGTAGATCGCCGCACGAAGCGCCATGAGTCCTTGGTTTGTGCAAATGTTGCTCGTCGCCTTCTCGCGACGGATATGCTGTTCACGGGTGTTGAGGGTGAGGACAAATCCTCGGTTCCCCTCTGCGTCCACCGTCTGGCCGGCAAGTCGTCCCGGCATCTTGCGGACGAGTTTCTTCCGCGCGGCGAAGAGTCCAAGGTAGGGTCCACCAAAGCTCAGCGGAATCCCGAGCGACTGACCCTCTCCGGTGACGATATCTGCGCCCATCGCTCCGGGACTGGAGAGGAGGGCGGTCGCGATGGGGTCGACATGAAGAACCAGGAGTGCGCCTCGCGCGTGGACCCGTTCGGCAAAGCCCCTGAGGTCGTGAAGTCGGCCGAGGAAGTCGGGGTTCTGCACAATGACACAGGCTGTGGACTCGTCAATCTGCTGTTCGAGCGTCTCCAAATCAGGACCCGATTCACCGGAACCGGCCGGACGGCCAACGATGTTCATCGCGATGCCCTGGGGTCTCAGATAGGTCGCCGCGACCTCGAGGTACTCAGGATGGAGAGTTCCGGATAGGACGACCGAGTCACGATCGCGCGTGCACCGGACCGCCATGATGGCAGCCTCCGCCACCGCGGTGGCTCCGTCGTAGTGTGATGCATTCACCACGTCCATTCCGAGCAGATCTGCCATCATGCTCTGATACTCAAAGATGGTCTGTACGGTGCCCTGGCTCGCCTCCGCCTGGTAGGGCGTGTAGGCGGTCGCATACTCGCCCCTGCCGGAGAGGAAAGGGACAACCGAGGGGATAAAGTGATCGTAGGCGCCGGCGCCGACGAAGCTTTTGACCGCTCCGTTCGAACCATTCCGGCGCCCGAGTTCATCAGTCTCTCGCAGCAGTTCGAGCTCCGACCGAGCCGATGGAAGATCGAGGCCGGGGTATCGTTTGTCGCCGGGTATATCGCCAAAGAGATCGTCCATCTGCTCGAGGCCCATCGCCTTGAGCATGATCGAACGATCGTCGTCTGTGTTTCCTATGTATGCCATGTTCTCTCGATGGGACTAGTCGTCGAGCCCCTTTGTGAACTCTTCGTACGCAGCGGCGTCCATGAGGCCGTCAATCTCCGCCGGATCGCTCGGCTTTATCTTCACAAGCCAACCTGCTTCGAAGGGGGACTCGTTTACGGTTGCCGGATTCTCCTCGAGCTCACCGTTTACCTCAACGATTTCTCCACTCACCGGCATGTAGACATCGCTTGCGGCCTTCACGCTCTCCACGACGCCGAACGCTTCTGTCTTTGCCTTGCTCGTCCCGGTCTCAGGGAGCTCGACGTAGACGACATCTCCCAGGCTATCCTGGGCGTAGTCTGAAATACCTACCACGACGAGGTCGCCATCCTTGCGGGCCCATTCATGCGAATCCTGATAGCGAACGTTTGCGTCAAATGTCATAGATCCTCACCTGTATGCGGGAGTGTAGAGCGGCCGCTTAACCACCTGGGCGGCTTTCCGGCGACCACGAATTTCAATGTCCACTTCTGTCCCTGTTTTGGCAAGAGCAGGGGGGAGGTAGGCATTTGCGTAGAATCCGTCGAGGGTCGGCGAGTAGAGCCCCGAGACGACCTCTCCCACTCGCTCGTCATTCAAGACAACCGGCTGGCCCTCACGCGGCACACCACGCTCGTTGAGTCGCACCGTGGCGAGACGCTTGGTAAGCCCCTGTTCCTTCTGTCGAATCAGTGCGTCCCGACCTATAAACGGCTTCTCCAGATCACATGCCCACGCCAGTCGGGCCTCGAGAGGAGTGATCTCACGCTGAAGCTCGTGACCGTAGAGCGCGAAGCCGGGCTCGAACCTGAGGCTGTCGCGCGCCGCGAGTCCGATTGGTCCGATCTCGATCTCAAGCTCTGAACCCCTGCGCAGAATCAATTCCCAAAGCGAGAGCGCCGATTCAGATGAAGCAAAAATCTCAATGCCGTCCTCACCGGTATAGCCGGTCCTGCCGACTCGGATCTCTCCGTCGGCGGCCATTCCAAAACGCGGAATCCGGGTGGGGACAATTCCTCTGAGTTCGGTTGCCAGACCATCTGCGACCTCCATCGCTCGCGGACCCTGCAGGGCGAACATGGCAATCTTATCGGTGCGATCGGTGAACCGAACCTCTCCACGCGCGGGGTCGATGTGACTGCGAAACCATGCCGCATCGCTCTCACGATTGGCCGCATTGGCCACGATGAACCAACGATCTGGCATTCGATAGAGATAGAGATCGTCAAGGACGCCTCCATCCTCCTCACATATAAGAGCGTAGGTCGACGACCAGTCGGCCACCGATTCAAGATTCGCGGTGACGATGCCGTTGAGTACGGCCGTTGCGTCACCTCCTTCGACTTCGAACTCTGCCATGTGGCTCACATCAAAAAGACCGGCAGAGGCTCGCACGCTTCGATGCTCGGCGATCGATCCGCTTGGGTAGGAAAGCGGCATCTCCCAACCAGCGAAGGGCGTGAACTTGGCGTCGTGAGATGCGTGCCAGTCATGGAGCGGGGACCGTGCGTTCATGCGTTGAATATAGGTGCGACCGCGAACGCCGGACAGCTACAAAGCCTGTGGAGCTATGGATTTAGTGCAAGAATGTGCAAGTTATCCACAGGTTGTTAGACCGAGGGCACAAAAGGCGAACCGGCGTCACAAAACTGCACGTGGGAGTCAACTCCATTGAATGGAGTTTTTTTGCACTATTTGGGCAAAACAGCCCTCAATTCGAGGAGAGCTCAAGGGGTTTTGTTAAAAAACGGTGCAGATTTGATGAGGGTTGTCTGAGGTGGACAATGGATGATTTTGGCCCGCGATTTTATCCACAGAGTACTCACAACCGGTCGGTTGGACGAGAGTCGTAACCCCCATAGGTTGCGTTTGGCGCCTTCCGGCTCGATCCGGACTACTCTTCGGCGCCCCGATAGATGACGCGTACTTGCTTGTAGAGTCCGTCGCCCTCGCTCTTGGTGGTGATCCCGGCGACGTCGTTAAGCGTTGTATGGATCAGGCGGCGCTCAAACGGGTTCATTGGTTCGAGCAGTTTGCTACGTCGCGTTCGCATGACCTGATCGCCAACCTGCTGAGCTAGCCGGATCAGATTCTCTTCCCTTCGCTGTCGATAGTTCTCAGCGTCCACGATGACACGGGTGTCGCCGTCATCAAGCCTTCCGGCGATGACGTTGGCAAGAAGCTGAATAGCGTCAAGATTCTTGCCCTTCTTGCCAATCAGAATGCTCGAATGAGGCGAATCGAGCTTGAAGCCGATCTTCCCTGGCTCGCGGAACTTGACCT